>CAWVSR010000065.1:0-7087 GCA_963932865.1 uncultured Kordia sp.
TATACCCAACAAACCAAATGCTGCCATATGAATACGAATTCCTGCACCTGCTGCTCGATACATATCAAAAGGATTGTATTCTTTATAGTCATCGAATGAATTTCCTGCTTCAGCGAAAACCAACCCATAAATTTGTGCAGCTTGAGATTTCATTGAGATAGGATGCCTCAATTCTATAGAAAACCTATTAAAAATAATACCTCCGTCTTGACTAGATAAACTTCCATTATCAGGATAACCTCTCATTCTAACTGTTTCAATTTGTTGTAAACCAGCACCTCCTAATCCACTACCACCTAATGAAAATCTTTCAAAAGGCACAACACCTCTATCACTATTATACGCTCCCAAAAAACCGAAATTAACATTCGTTCTTAAAACCAATCGTTTATACAAACTTGAATACCAATCTCCTTCAAACTTTATTTTGTAAAATTCCAACCATTTGTATCGCTCTTGATCAACTTTACTTAAATCTGCCGTTGCATCATTGTAGTCTGCTACAACATTATTATTTTCATCAACATAGTTACCTTGGCTATTTTTTAACTTGTACTCTTCTAAATTTTCTAAGTTAGCATAATCTACACCGTTTACTAAAGAGTAAGGAAATGTAAACTTACCTGTTAAAGAAAACTTTGAACCTCTTACGGGAAAAATAGGATTTATAGCCTTACTATCTCTTGACAAGCCTACAGTATATGCTAAACTATTTGAATATCCGTCACTAATATTTCTAAATAAAGCAGTCTGATAATTCTTTAGATTATAATGTTGTAATGAAACTGATTGACTTAACATAAAATAATCATCTGGAACTTTTAATCTCTTTGCAAGCCCAACTGAAACTCCAATAATACCAAATTGCTGGTCTTTATCTACTTCTCTAGTAAGGTTATTAAATCTAAAATATCTAGAATAAGAAAAAGATACAGAAAATTGCTGTGGTTTTTTTCCTCCTAACCATGGCTCCATAAATGACAAACTATATGTTTGATAAGTCTGTGCAGCAGAAGCCCTTAATGATAATGACTGCCCGTCTCCCATAGGCAAAGGACTATATGCGTCTTTATTAAAAATATTTTTTATCGAGAAATTATTGAACGATAAACCAAGAGTTCCAATAAAACCACCTCCACCATAACCACCTTGGAGTTCTATTTGACTTGCTCCTTTTTCAACTACTGAATACTCTACGTCAACTGTACCTTCATTCGGATTTGGGTTTTTAATATTCGGCACTAGTTGCTCTGCATCAAAGAAACCCATTTGACCCAGCTCTCGTAAACTACGTATAATTTTTTGCTTACTGTAAACTTGACCTGGTTTTGTTCTTAACTCTCTATAAACAACATGATCATTAGTTTTGTCATTTCCCGTAACCGTTATGTTTTTAAAATACGTTAACTTACCCTCAGAAATTCTAATTTCAAAATCTATTGTATCATTTCTTACACCCGTTTCTACAGGAGTAACATTAGAAAACATATATCCATTATTTTGATACAGATTAGTAATGTCATCAGCATCAGGATTACTTGCATCTGCAACTTGCTTTTCTAAAAGAATTGCATTATAAACATCCCCTCTAAACAAACCTAACTTTCTTTTCAAATACTTATCTGAGTAAATAGTATTTCCAGTAAATTCTATATCACCTATATAATATTTTTTTCCTTCCTCGATTTCAATTTTTAAAGAAATTGTTTCGTTTTCATTAAATATAGGATCTCCACCATTAACCTTTACATCACGAAAACCTTTTTCTTTGTATGCTTCAGAAATTTTATTAAGATCCTCTTTATAACTTGATTCAACAAATTTAGAACGCTTAAAAATTCTTAGAGGAGCTTTTAAACCTTTTTCTTTTGTATCCTTCATCTTTTTACGAAGCTTTGATGATTTAAAACTTTCGTTACCAGAAAAATCAATATTTGATATTTTTACTTTCTTACCCTTGTCTATATTAAGTACTAAATTTATTTTTTCTTTACCTGTAGAATCTACTATAGATACTGGGTTTAAGTATACTTTACTTGACAAATAACCTTCTTTCGCATATTTATCTTGCAAATAATTCTTTGTTGTTGTTAGTAAGTTTTCTGTTACCTTAACTCCTTTGTTTAGTTTGTTTTCTTTAATAATATCTTCACGCTTAGATTTCTTTACACCCGTAATCTTAATTTCTTCCAAGGTAGGCAATTCTTTTACCTCAATGTTTAAGTATATAGATTTACCTTCTACTTTAGCAACGTACAAATCAACATCACTAAAAAGATTAGAAGCCCATAGCTTCTTAATTGCGTTACTAGTTTTTTCTCCTGGTATAATTATTTCTTGACCTTTTCTTAGGCCAGAAAACGTAACAATAGTCTGCTTATTGAAGCTCGTGTTCCCTGATACTGATATATCTTCAATGAAATATTTTGAACCTGAAACATAATTCTCTATTTGAGCATTTGTTTTAGCACTAAATATAAAAAGGACAAATATTAAACTATAAAATATTTTCTTACTAAAGTTGTTCACTTGTTTTTCCAAATCTTCTTTCTCTATTTTGATAATTTAATATAGCCTTATAAAGGTCTTCTTTTTTAAAATCTGGCCAAAGCACATCTGTAAAATACAATTCTGCGTATGCAAGCTGCCATAATAAAAAATTACTTATACGTTGTTCACCGCTTGTTCGTATCAACAAATCTACGTCTGGCAAATTTCGCGTGTAAAGATGCTCATTAATAATTGAATCATCAATATTTTCAATAGAAATTATATTATTTTTAACTTTATTTGCTATTTCCTTAACCGTTTTAACAATTTCGTTTCTAGAACCATAACTTAGCGCCAAAGTTAAAACTAACTTTTTATTATTTTTTGTTTTCTCTATAACTTCGTTAAGTTCCTTATAGGCCTTAGAGGGCAACGAATTTAAATTTCCAATAGCACAAAGTCTAATTTCATTTTCATGAAGTGACTTGAATTCTTTTTTTAGCGAGGAAACTAATAATTTCATTAATTTATCTACCTCTATCTTTGGCCTATTCCAGTTTTCTGTAGAAAAAGCATATAATGTTAAATGAGTAACCCCCGTACTGCTAGCTGCTTCAATTGTTTCTCGAACAGCATTAGCTCCTTTTTCATGCCCAAAAACACGAAGCAAACCTCTTTTTTTTGCCCAACGCCCATTACCGTCCATAATAATTGCTACATGCTTCGGTACGTTTTTAACATTTATTTGTTCTAAAAAACTCATAATTTAATTTGTATTACAGAAACAAGGGTTTTTACCAAATGTATAAGTTAATGTGACACCTGAAAACACGTACCAATCATTACTATTTATATTCCCAAATTTTAATGACTCGATACTTTCTTTCTCCTTAACCGGATTACTCCCATCAAGATCATCAGTAAAAGTATATCTCGCACCTATTTCAATAGCAAGAATTAATTGTTTTGTTATTGCAGATTTAACCCCGAAAACCATTGGAATAGCTAACGAGCTATGAGAATTATACTCTTCTATAACAGAATCAGAGTTTAAAGCTAATGCATCATAATTAAAATAAGAAAGACCCGTAAAAAGGTAAGGAGTAGTTTTTATCGCATAACTATGCTGATCATGTAAATCAAAATTCCAAAACGTAAATTCCATTCCTGCTGTTATTTCTTTTACCTCATTTTTAAATGAAAAATCACGTTTCTTTCTTCTTGATTCTGAAGATTTTGAATCATCTCCAGTTATACTTGAATATATCATTGAAACCCTATAAGAATGCCTTGCACTTCTATTCCACTTATAAATAGCCCCTACAGCAATATTATTAGGTTTGACGTAAACCTCTGAACCAACATCTGCAATTGCATTCGAACCTCCTAAAAAGACTCCGAATTCGTGGATTTGTCCAAAAGAAAAATAAGAAGAAAATAATATTATAATAACTAGACGATACATAGTGAAATTAACAATTTGCGAATATACAAAAAATGACTTAGTTCATACAACTAAACATCCTCACTATAAAACTTCATTTATTAGCATTTATTGTTTTAATTTCTATTATCCTCTCCCCATAATAATTTATTACGAAGTGTGTTTAAAAAGCTTTCCCCTTTAGGCTCTATCATATTAATATTAAAACCCGCTTTTTGTATTATTAATTCAGTACCATTTTTAACTGTAATTATTCTAGAATCTAATGAAACTAAATGCAAATCTTCTCTTCCTCCAACAATTAACTTTATAACTGTTTCTTCAGGAATCACCAAGGGTCTGGCGTTCAAATTATGTGGTGCAATAGGTGTCAACACAAAACTATCAGATTCCGGAGCAACAACTGGGCCACCACAACTTAAAGAATATCCGGTAGAACCCGTAGGTGAAGCCACTATCAAACCATCTGCCCAATAAGATGTTAAATACTCATTATTTAAAAAAGTTTTCACTCTTATCATTGAGGTAGTATTTTTTCTACTAACAGCAATTTCATTCAAAGCAAAGTTAAAATCTTTATCCAAACCTTCAATTTTAGCATCACTACTTAGCTTTAATAAACTTCGTTTAGAAATACAGTAATCACCAGCAACTATTTCATCTAAGGAGGATTTTATTTTATCTTTTTGTATGGTTGCCAAAAACCCCATTCTACCAGTATTAACACCTACAATTGGTATACCTGAATTTCTAACATAAGAAATCGACCTTAATATAGTTCCATCACCACCGATACTAATAAAAAAAGCGAATGAGGAATCCAAATCCTTATATGATTTGAACGAATTATAATCTACACTAGAAATTTGTTTAATAAACTTTAATGTAGACAACTCTATGTGAATTGAAACATTCAGACTACTTAACTTCTCCAATATAATACTTACATATTCTTTAGGAAAATTACTTTCAAACCTTCCGTATATAGCAACTTTTAACATAATTATATATCCAAATACTTTTTCAAATAATCTGATCTATCCTTTAAATCTTGTATATATGACTCCTTCTCATTCCCTGCAACAACGACATAACCGTACCTAATAAACGTTTGTATAATTTCAGACATACTATGATTATTAATCTTTATGGTAATCTCTGCTTGATTATATTCTATTTTAGACAAGAAAACACCTAATATTTTCGCATTATTAGATTCTACAATTTGCGAAATCTCACTAAACGAATACTCTTTTAAATCTTTACTCACTATTAAAATCGCCCCAGGCTCAAAAAAGAAAGGTGTTTGATCAAACAAACCAATAATATCTTTCAGCTCATAATAACCTATGTATGAATTTTTACTCATTACCGGCATCACATTAGTGTTGTTTTGAGCAAAAGCTTCAAGTACATCTAACCAATTTGCAGTATCGTAAACAAAAAATAAATCAATAGCATATTTACAGTCATCTATTGACATCTCAGAATCAAAACAATGTGTATCATTTCCTGATATACACCCAATAAAGCTTTGATTGGAAGAAATTGGTATATGGGAATAAGTAAGATTATTAAACATCTGCTGAACCAGAAGAATCTTTTGATTAACCTCAACAGGCTTAATGTCATTTATGATAAGTTCACTAAGATTCATTTAGTATAAATTTATATTGCAAATTAACTAATTTATAGTAATAAGCAGTAAATTTGTGTCTCAATTTTTGAATCATGACTAAGTTAAGTGTAAACATAAATAAAATCGCAACTCTTCGAAACTCAAGAGGAGGAAATACACCAAACCTTTTAAATGTTGCATCCAACATAGAACGTTTTGGAGCAGAAGGAATAACGATTCACCCAAGACCAGACGAAAGACATATTAGATATCAAGACGCTAGAGATTTAACAAAAATTGTAACTACCGAACTTAATATTGAAGGAAATCCAAATGATAAATTCATACAGTTAGTTTTAGAAACAAAACCAACACAAGTAACCTTAGTGCCAGATGCTGTAGATGCTTTAACCTCTAATGCTGGATGGGACACCATTAAAAACCATGATTTTCTATCAGATGTTATTTTAGAATTTAAAAGACATAACATCAGAACTTCTGTATTTGTTGACCCATCATTAAATATGATTGAAGGCGCTAAAAAGATTGAAGCTGACAGAATCGAACTATACACAGAAGAATTTGCGCATCAATATTCAAAAGGAAATTTAAAAGCCATAGAACCCTATACAAAATGCGCAGTTTTAGCAAATGAACTAAATTTAGGCATCAATGCAGGGCATGACTTAAGTTTAGAAAATATTAAATTTTTTAAAGACAATATTCCAGAGCTATTGGAAGTTTCTATTGGACATGCGTTAATATCAGAATCAATTTATTTAGGAATTGAAAATGTTATCAACATGTATTTAAATAAGTTAAAATAATTAAAGAAATCATGGATATACTTCATTCTAAAATTTTAGGAACAGGAAAACCACTTCTTATTCTTCACGGATTTTTAGGAATGTCTGATAACTGGAAAACTCTAGGAAACCAATATGCAGAAGATTTTGAAGTCCATTTAATTGACCAAAGAAATCATGGCAGAAGCTTTCATTCAGATATTTTTTCCTATGACCTTATGGTTAATGACTTAAGAAATTATATAAATTTTCACGAATTAAAAAATGTTCATATAATAGGACACTCCATGGGAGGTAAAGTTGCAATGCAATTTGCGTTAACACACCCAAACATACTAGACAAAATAGTCATAGCTGATATTGCTCCAAAAGAATACCCACCGCATCACCAATACATATTAAAGGCTCTATCTGAAGTAGACTTTACAATTCAAAAGTCTAGAAAGGAAATTGAAAAAACATTAAGTTACTATATTCCTGAAACTGGAGTAATTCAATTTTTAATGAAAAATATTTATAGAAAAGAGAAAACAGAATTAGCATATCGGTTCAATCTTAATGTACTGAGGAATAATTACAATGAAGTTATCTCCTCTTTTAATACTGATGAAATCTTCACAAAACCTATTCTCTTTCTAAAAGGAAGCAATTCTAATTATATAACTTCTGACGATTTAATTACAATTAACCGAAATTTTTCAAATGTCGCAATGGAGGAAATTAAAGATA
>CAWVSR010000066.1:0-7027 GCA_963932865.1 uncultured Kordia sp.
TATAATTGATTATCCTAGAAGCTACTTTATAACCTATTTTAGTGGCTTTATAAACATCATTGACATTCGCTGAATTCAAGTCTCTTTCGTAATAAGAACTAAAAACTTCAGTAGATTTATTCTTAACTATCCATTCAGGAAATTTAAAGTTTGGTGATATTATTTGTAATAAAGAATCTGATATATCAGTAATTTTTTGGAAATCGTCAATAGAGTTAACAAATTTACCTGATTTCCTATAACGATGTAATCGATCAACCTCATCTAAACTCATCCCCAGCAAATAGCCTTTATGATCTGAAATAAAATTAGGATTGAAAGGATATATTAAGCTTTTAGAAACTTTCATTTTATCCAAGCTATCTAATTCACTTTGAAAAGATTTAATTTTCTCATCATTAATTACAGTAGAATATTCATTTGTAAAGTCAAAGAAAAAATAAAAACACTGTAAAAATATTATAATTGCCATTAAAACAAAAACCCCACTACGTTGCTGTTTTGAAAACACGAAGTGGGGTTTTATACTTTTCATTTATTTAGATAAGCATTATATCGATGAAATCTTTTCTTTAAACAACTTAAGCTCGTCTCTTACCTTAGGAGACAACAAAACTAATCCTATTACATTAGGAAAAACCATTGCAAAAATCATTGCATCTGAGAAGTCAATAACAGCACCTAAACTTATAGAAGCTCCTACAACTACAAATAATAAAAACAATACTTTATACGCAATATCAACAGCTCTACCTTTACCAAACAAAAACTTCCAAGCCTGAAGACCGTAATACGACCATGACAACATTGTAGAAATTGCAAATAAAACAACAGCCATAGTTAATACCCATGAAAAACCTGGTATAGCAGAATCAAAAGCTCTTGTAGTCAATTCTACCCCTTGAATACCTGATTGCCCATACTCAAAGAAGCCACCATCAATATTTGTAATAACAATTACCAATGCAGTCATTGTACAAATTACAACGGTATCAATAAATGGTTCCAATAAAGCAACAATACCTTCAGAGGCAGCATATTTTGTTTTTACAGCTGAATGAGCTATTGCAGCAGAACCAACACCGGCTTCATTTGAAAATGCTGCTCTTTGAAAACCAACAATTAAAACCCCTAAAACACCACCTAAAGCAGCACTTGGATTAAATGCTCCATCATAAATCATCCCAAAAGCACTTGGCACTAAATCATAATTCATTAATATTATTATTAATGCAGCACCAACATATATTGCTGCCATAAAAGGCACGACTTTTTCTGTAACAGAACCAATTCTTTTAATACCTCCAATAATAACAACACCAACTATAATAGCCATTATTACACCAAAAGTAAAACCTGCTCCTCCAAATTGAATATCAAAACGCTCAATTAATTGAGCTGCCGCTTGATTAGCTTGGAACATATTTCCTCCTCCAAAAGATCCACCAACACACATTATAGCAAAAAACACTGCTAAAATTTTTCCTAAACGAGCCATACCCATTTCCGCAAGTCCAGTTTTTAAATAATACATTGGACCTCCATGAACAGTTCCGTCTTCCATCACTTCTCGATATTTAACACCTAGTGTACATTCTGTAAACTTAGAAGCCATTCCTAAAAAACCAGCAAGTATCATCCAAAATGTCGCTCCAGGACCACCTAAAGCAACTGCAACCGCAACTCCAGAAATATTCCCCAGACCAACTGTAGCAGACAGTGCTGCAGTTAATGCTTGAAAATGAGAAACTTCTCCTTCTGCACTCTCTACTCCTATTGTTTCAAAAACATCTCCACCAGGAGTTGAGTCACCTTCAGCAACATCAACAGTATGATGATCAATAGCATCATAATCTCCTTTAACAACCTTAATAGCTGTTTTAATCAATGTAAAATTTGCAAACTTGAAGTAAAAAGTAAAAAACAAAGCTCCTAAAATTAAAACAATCAAAACCAAAGGAACTGATTTGTCCCCAAAGGAGATAGTGTAAAAAACAACACTCCCAACAGCATCGGCAATTGGCCTAAAAAAAGCGTCTATTTTTTCATCTATGGTTAATGATTTTTCTGCAGAATCTTGAGCAAAAGTTAAAAAAGGTAATATTGTAAGTAGCAATGAAAGAAATCTTGTCTTCATTTTTATTTATGTATGTTAAATTATTAGTAGATATTTTTGGTTCAGCAATATCGATAAAAAATATGCAATATAAAATTTTATGTTGTTAAAAACTTTATTAATGTTATAAATCAAACATTTTGTTTAACGCTTGTATCTGCTCAGATCTTCCTAGTACAATTATCTTTGAATTTGGACGTAATATTGTAGATGCTTCAGGGTTAATAATATACTCCCTTTCAGGTGTCTTATAACCTATAATGCTACAACCTGTTTTATTTCTAAAATCTAAATCTTTAATTGTCTGTAGCCCAGTGGTTTTTGTTAAAGCTTCAATAGCAACCTCTTCTACATTAACTTTGTTTTCGTCTATTATAGATAAATTGTCTAAAAACTCTACTAAATCTGGCATTACAACAAGAGAGGCCATATGATCTCCTCCAATTTTATCTGGCATTATTACATTATTTGCACCTGCTAGTTTTAATTTTTTATAAGAAGCCTCTTGGGAAGCCCTACTAATAATACCTATTTTTTTATTTATTTGACGAGCTGATAGTACTACAAATAAATTATCTGCATCATTAGGCAACGCAACAATAATACTATGAGCATTATCAATCCTTGATTCAAGCAACACTTCATCTTCATTTGCATTACCATGAACGAATAATATTTCTTCATCATACTTATCAATAACTGCCTTATCTTTCTCTATGACAACAAAAGGTCTTTTGTATGAGGATAATTTTTGAGCTGCTTGCTTTCCATTTCTTCCAAATCCACAGATAATAGTATGATTTGAAAGTTTGTCAATTTTCTTTTTCATTTTTCTGTTTTTTATTTGTTCGAAAGAGTTCTTATCCATTAAATAACCTATAATAATAGAAATAGAGTATGCAAATGTCAATACACTTGATGAAATTAAAGCTACAGTAAACAATTTAGCAGCATTATTTAATGGAGCGACTTCCGAAAAACCAACTGTTGAAATGGTAATAACAGTCATATACAAAGCATCAACCCAAGTGTAATTTGCAATATATTTATATCCAAAAACACCTATTAGTAAAATAATCAACACTAATAAAAGCGCTATTCTAAATTTTGATTTAAAAATTATCACCATATTATAAGTCAAATACTGATGTTCTTTTTGTGTATATGAAATCTTTAAGTTTTAGCAGAAATGCAACAGTTAAATACAAAGCAAAAGAGACTCCTAAGGTTGCAAAACTAATATATATAAAAAATAAACGAACGTTTTTCGCACGCATTCCAAGACGATCTGCTAATCTCGAAGAGACTTCAAAACCATGCTTTTCAAAAAAATACTTCACTTCTTTAATAACTGCCATAATCAATTTGCAAAGTAGTGATTTTTAAGAATTATATAACAACTTATTTCCTATTTCACAATGTAAACATTTATTTTTGTTACAATACTGAGTTTTTAATTCAATCAAAGATTGACTATCTATTGAATTTAATATTTTTAATTTTAATGATTTAAATTCACTGAGGGTAGAATTTTTTTCTGGCTTAATTGCCTTATAAAAACTTAATATTTCTTCAACATTATCAACATCAATACTTTTAGCATAAGCAAATTTTAAAGGTATTATTGTGTTTAAAATTATCAAATCTATAAACGATTTGCTCAAGACCTTTTTTTTTCTGACTGATACTTTCCCCAAAACATAGTGATTCTCCCAATATTCTGAAGAAGAAATTGAAAAAACATCATATATATCTTTAACTGTTTTTACTGAAATTATTTTTGAAAATAAATTTTTCTGATGATAATATAGCATCGAAAATTGAGATAATCTTATCGTCGGGAAACTTGATGGCCTAAGTCTAAAAAACTGAAAATTAACAAACGACTTTTGTAATTTGTGTTTTTGCTTCAAATAAAAATACTCCTTCTGTAATCTTACAGAATAAATATCATTTGAAGATTCATTCAATAAATTACCATGTCCTAACAACAAAGCTTCCATCTTAAATTGATTTGAAAATTCTTTTTTAAAAACTTCAAAAGAAATGTTTTGAGAAAGTGAATCAAACTCTGAAGCATTAACTTTTAACCCGAAACTTTTAGCTAATAATTGATATAATAGCGATTCCCAATCATTATTTAAGCCTAATAATTTAACATTCAAATCAACCACCTTTCGTTTTAATCTTCCTAGCAATAGTTTTTGTTTCCAAAAATCCATTGTAAAAGTATCTATTGTATGAATTTCATTTTCACAATTAATCCATTTTCTATTTTGAAGTAATCTTTTATAATTAAGCAACAAATTTTCATTAACTCTATTTTTTAACACTAAAGTTTCTAACTTATTTTTGTTATTGTCATAAACAATAACATCATCTTCCCAAACCACATGGAGTATGACATTTTGATAAGCTTTGTCGTTTTGATGGCTGTGAACAAACCAATCAGATGATTTTAAATGAATCTCTACAGTACCAAACCACTCCTGATCACCAATTAAAACTCTTGAATTAAAAAAATCTGGTCCTGAATTAGTATTCAAATTACCTACAGAAAGAACATGAATACTTTCTCCTTTTACTGTTTGTAAATTAGATTTACTAAATTTTTGATATTGCCAAATGTAATGTAGAAAGTCCTCTTGCATTTTTCTAAGTTACGAAAAATGATATTTATTATTTCTAGAAATAAATTATGATGTTAGGTATCTCAAATTAAAAAAGACATCCTATAAAAAGAATGCCTTTTGTCAAAATTTTGTCTTTTCCTTAAATAAGTGAATTTTAACCTACTTATTATTGATAAGTAAAGAGAAGACCACACAAATTAAGAGTAATGAAATACAACGCTTAAATATTAATATAAAAACCATTCACTTTGTACATAATAAAAAACCAGTGAAGTTAACTTCACTGGTTTTTTATAAATTTCATTAAAATTGCCCATCAATTTCAGTACGACATATAGATTAAATAATATTTTTAATCTATATACCCCATTTTACGCATCCAATCATTATTAAACATTTTTCCAACATACCTGCTCCCATGATCGTGAAATAAAACAACTACAATATCATCTTTTGTAAATTTTTCTTTTAACTGTAATAAACCCTTAACTGCTGCTCCTGCAGAATTACCTAAAAACATCCCTTCCTCCTTTGCCAAACGTTGTGTATAAACTGCAGCATCTTTATCAGTTACTTTCGTAAATCCATCTATAATGTCAAAGTCAACATTTTTTGGTAATATATCTTCCCCTATTCCTTCTGTTACATAAGGATATATTTCATTTTCATCAAAAATACCAGTTTCATGATATTTTTTAAAAACAGAACCATAAGTATCAATTCCCCATATTTTAATCTTTGGATTTTGTTCTTTTAAATATTTCCCAACTCCAGAAATTGTTCCTCCAGTTCCAACACCTACAACAAAATGCGTTATTTTACCATCTGTTTGTTTCCATATCTCAGGTCCCGTACTTTCATAATGAGCCCTAGCATTACTAGGGTTATCATATTGATTTACATACCATGAATTCGGAGTCTCTTCTGCCAACCTCTTCGAAACAGAGTAATATGATCTTGGATCTGTAGGCTCAACATCCGTTGGACAAACAACAACCTCAGCACCAACAGCTTCAAGAATATCCATTTTTTCTTTTGATTGTTTATCAGACAAAACAAAAACACATTTATAACCTTTAACAATAGCTGCTAATGCTAATCCCATTCCGGTATTTCCTGATGTGCCTTCTATAATAGTTCCACCTGGTTTTAAACGTCCATCAATTTCAGCATCCTCTATCATTGTTAACGCCATTCGGTCTTTAACAGAGTTACCTGGGTTAAATGTTTCATACTTTGAAAGCACTAAACAAGGTAGTTCTTTAGTAATCTCATTAATCTTAACTAATGGAGTATTCCCAATAGTTTCTAAAATATTTTTTGCGTATTCCATAGTATCTATATAAAGGATGCAAAGTTAACAACTCTTTATCTTAGTAAAAACAAAAACATCATATAATCAAATATTTAAACAACTAAAAAAATAACAGTTCGTCTATAAAATCAACAATTTAAACGAAAATATAACAACTGCTAACGCTCCATTGAAATATTTACATACATTTAAATTAATTAATAATCCCCCAAATAAACAAAACACAAAAACATGAAAAAACTATTTACATTATTAGCTTTTGTATCAATTTATGCTAATGCACAGGAATTTTTTACAGTTCAGAACGGAGACCTTTATGGTATGGTAAACGATAAGGGAATTGAAATTATAAGTCCAAAATATCAATATTTAGGTAACTTTGATGAAATGAAGTCTGGTTGGGCCAAAGTTGGTTTAGAAGGTCTTTTTGGATTTGTTGATAAATCAGGAAAAGAGATTGTAGATGTTAAATATCAATTTATTGGAAATTACGGTGAATATTATGCTGATTGGGCATTAATTAAATTTAATAGCAAATTTGGTTTTATTGACAAAAGAGGTAAAGAAATTGTAGAGCCTACTTACGAAAAAATTGAAAAGTTTGGAGAAATACATAATGACTGGGCTTTAGTTAAAGAAAATTCTTACTATGGTTTTATTGATAAAGCTGGAAACAAAATTTTAGAAACAAAATTTGATTCCATTGAAAAATTCGATGTTTATAAAAAAGGATGGGCTTTAATATTTGTTAATGATAAATACGGATTCATTGACAGAAGCGGAAACTTAATAGTACAACCTAAATATTCGGAGATTTCTAAATTTGATGAAATCAAAAAAGGATGGGCTATGATAACACTTGACGGAACTAAGTTTGGTTTTATTGACAGAGATGGGAAAGAGATTATCCCGCCTGTTTACGACAATGTAGAACCATTCAGAAAACAAAAAAACAACGTAACT
>CAWVSR010000067.1:0-7013 GCA_963932865.1 uncultured Kordia sp.
GGCCTAGTTTTATTTTTTAATAAAATTTGGTTAAAAATAACAAAGGAAAATAAAGAGGATTCTAATCTTATTTAAGAAATAAAGACATGACAACAAAAAACAACCAAACAATTCAACTTGACAATATACATGATGCCATTGATGACGTAAGGAAAGGTAAGGTAATTATTGTTGTTGATGACGAAGACAGAGAGAATGAAGGAGATTTTTTAGCTGCTGCTGAAAAAATAACTCCAGAGATGGTTAACTTTATGGCTACGCATGGAAGAGGATTAATCTGTGCTCCTTTAACTGAAAAGAGATGTGAAGAACTAAAGTTAAATATGATGACGAGTAATAGTTCAGATCCAATGGAAACTGCTTTTACTATTTCTGTTGACTTAAACGGAAAAGGTGTAACTACTGGAATTTCTGCTAGTGATAGAGCACTTACTATTCAAGCTTTAGTTGAAGATGAAACAAAACCTCACGACTTAAATAGACCAGGACACATATTCCCTTTAAAAGCAAAAGAAGGTGGTGTATTAAGAAGAACAGGGCATACGGAAGCTGCAATTGACTTTGCTCGCCTAGCAGGTTTAAAGCCAGCAGGTGTAATTGTAGAGATTATGAATGAAGACGGGTCTATGGCACGTTTACCACAATTATATGAAGTAGCTAAAAAGTTTGATTTGAAAATTGTTTCTATTGAAGACTTAGTTGCTTATAGAATGGAACACGATTCTTTAATTGTAAAAAAAGAAGATTTTGAAATAGAAACTCGTTTTGGCTCTTTCAGAATTAGAGCTTATAAACAAACTACAAATAACCAAGTACATTTAGCATTAACTAAAGGAACCTGGACTGAAGGTGAAGAAGTAACAGTAAGAGTTACATCTACCCTAGTTAACAATGATATATTAGATACATTAACTTTTAACACAGATAAAAAATTAGAAGGTATATTCAATTTAATTAACAAGTCTGGAAAAGGAGCTTATGTATTTATAAATCAAGAAAGTCCTTCTCTTAAGTTACTGAGTAGATTAGAAAAATTAAAGTCAAATCAATCAGAAGGCAATATAAGAGCACCAAGAATTAAGATGGATGTTAAAGATTTTGGAATAGGTGCTCAAATTTTACATGATTTAGATATTCATAAATTAAATTTAATTTCAAATTCAAAACAACATGAAAAACGTGTTGGTATGATAGGATATGGATTAGAAATTGTTGGCTATACTAGTTATGAATAGTTTAAAAATATCACGTATAAAAAAAGGAGCAAATTGCTCCTTTTTTTATACGTAGTGTTTTTAAATTTTATTTCAATATTTTTTCTATAAATTGAAAATGATAACGAGTATCTCTACTTGAAGAGTAACTTTTAATCTTATCTATTATTGCTCCTTTATGATTAACAACAATAATTGTAGGAAATGATCTCACTCCGTACTTATTACTTAATAATTTATTTGATTTTTCTTGTTCTTGGGTAATTAAATCTTTGTTCCTAGGAAAATCAACCATTAACAAAACAAATTCTTTTGATTTTTCTTGAAAATCTTTTGAATCAAAAAAATCCTTTTTAAGCATTTTGCAAGGAGCACACCAATCACTCCCAGTAAACAACATTAAAATAGGTTTTTTATTTTTCTTAGCTTTTTTCTTTGCTAACTCAAAGTTAGTTTCCCAGTTTAATATTGTGTGATTTTCTTGAGAAATAATAAATTGACTAGTTAAAAATAGTAATATCACTAAAGCTTTTTTTTTCATAAAAATTTAAATATTATTTAGATAATAAATCAATAAACTTACCAAAAGCTATATTGAAATAACATTATTATCAATTGATTTTCTAACTTTTTTAAATTTAGAAAAAACATCTTCGTCTGCTCTATATCCAATTGGTAAAACTAAAACAGCCGATAACCCTCTGTTTTCTAAACTTAGTAATTCATTGTATTTCTCAGGTAAAAAACCTTCCATTGGGCAAGCATCGATTTTCTCTAAAGCACATACTGTTAAAAGGTTTCCTAGAGTTATGTATGCTTGTTTTGTAGCCCAGTCTTTAATTTCATTTTCATTTTTACCAGAAAAATTATTTATTAAATATGATCTAAAGGAATTAATTAACTCATCAGATGTACCTCGAATTGTTTTTTCATTTTCAAAATAAGCTCTAATATAAGCTTCATCAATTGTATTCTCTATACAAATAACCAATACATGAGATGCTTGTGCTACTTGTTCCTGATTAAATGAATAAGAAACTAACTCTTTTTGCAATTCCTTATCATTAATTACAACAAGTTTTACAGGCTGTAATCCGTAAGAAGTTGGTGTAAGTGTAAAAGCTTCTTTTATTACTGCTAATTTAGTGTCAGAAACTTGTTTATTGGCATCAAATTTTTTAGTTGCATAACGCCAATTAAGGCTATCTATAATATTCATATCACTATCTTTGTAACAAAAATAAGTAAAGTTATTTTAAATATAGTGAGCATTAATTATTCATTAATTAATAATGTTACAAAAAATATAAAAAGAAATAAATAATGACAATAGAAGATCGAATTAAACTTTCTGAAACAAGAATTTTCAAAGCAGTTTTCCCTAATACAACCAATCATTATGGAACATTATTTGGCGGTACTGCATTACAGTTAATGGATGAGGCCTCATTTATATGCGCCACCAGATTTAGTAGAAAAAGAATGGTCACTATTTCATCTGATAAAATTGATTTTGATAAAGCTATTCCTGAAGGTAGTATTATTGAACTAATAGCAAAAGTTATTAAGGTTGGCAAAACAAGTTGTAAAATTAAGGTAGATATATATACCGAAAGAATGTATTCTAATGAAAGAGAATTAGCTGTAACAGGGTGTTTTACTTTTGTTGCTATAAACGAATATAAAAATCCAATACCGGTTGTATAATGAGACTTCTCAAAATTAATGATTCTAGTAAAGTTTAAGAAATATGGTTTGAAAATACAAAAGTGAACTCATTTTATATTAATAAGAACAAAGAGCTACTTATAAGTAGCTCTTTGTTCTTATTAATATATTTCTTTATTTTTAATCAAATAATACCTCTTTGTCCAATACAAAATTTTGAATAAAAGCTATAGAGTTTTGAATATCATTGTGCAATAATCTATCGGTTTCAACAAAAGGAACTTCTTTACGGAACGCTTCAACAAAACTTTCAATAAAAGGGGATGATTTAAAAGGACGTTTAAAATCTAGTGCCTGAGTAGCGTTTAATAGTTCTATTGCTAAAACACGTTCCACATTATCCACTACAGTTTTACATTTTACCGCGCCATTTGCCCCCATACTAACATGATCTTCTTGTCCGTTACTAGAAACTATAGAATCAATACTAGATGGAGTGCACAATTGCTTATTTGCACTTACGATGCTTGCTGCTGTATATTGAGGTATCATAAACCCTGAATTTAGTCCTGGTTCTTTTACCAAAAATGCAGGTAAACCTCTTAAACCAGAAACAAGTTGATATGTTCTTCTTTCAGAAATACTTCCTAATTCGGCAACTGCTATTGCTAAAAAATCTGCACCTAATGCCAGCGGTTGTCCATGAAAATTTCCTGCCGAAATTACCATATCTTCCTCTATAAAAATATTAGGGTTATCTGTGACTGAATTTATTTCTGTTTCAAAAGTTTTTTTAACAAAATCAAAAGTATCTTTTGAAGCACCATGAACTTGAGGCATACATCTAAATGAATACGGATCTTGAACTGCTTTACCTTCTTTTTCAATTAACTCGCTATTTTCTAAAAAAGATAAAATACGTTCCGCCGTCTTTAACTGACCATTGTGTGGTCTAATAACATGAGAATATGTTAGAAAGGGTGATTTATTTCCATTAAACCCTTCTAATGAAATAGTACCTATTGCATCAGCAAAGTAAGACAACTTATATGCTTTAAGTAGGTTATAAACTCCATAAGCACTCATAAATTGAGTACCATTCAATAAAGCTAAACCTTCTTTTGATTGTAATATAATTTTTTTCCATCCTAATTTTTTATATAATTCTGATGTTGGTATTTCTATTTCATTATATAAAACAGACCCCTCTCCTATCAAAGGAAGTGCTAAATGAGCTAAAGGAGCTAAATCTCCTGAAGCCCCCAAGGAACCTTGTGTATATATAATAGGAAAAATTTCTTCATTATATAACGTTATTAACCTTTCTACAGTTAATAGTTGTACTCCTGAATGACCATAACTTAAACTTTGTATCTTAAGCAATAGCATTAATTTCACTATCTCTTTAGGTACTCTTTCACCTGTTCCACAAGCATGAGACATTACAAGGTTTTCTTGTAATAACGTTAAATTTTCTTTTTCAATTTTAACATCGCATAAAGAACCAAAACCTGTATTAATACCATATATAGGATTAGATTCTCTTTCCATTTTCTGATCTAAGTAAGCCCTACACTTTTCAATATTTTCTACAGCTTCATTAGACAAAGCTAATTTCATGTCTTCTAATAAAATTGTCTGAATATCAGACAAGCTCAAATGACTTGTACCTATATAATGTATCATACTATAGTTCTTTAATTAGTCTTCAAAATTCGACTTTGCGCAACTGATTTCCAAACATATTTAAACGTAATTATAAAAGTTTATTTATTTTCTTGTATTTTTAAAGATTCTAAAATGAAAAATTATAAAATTTAACATTTAGGACATTTCTAAACTTATTATAACTTTAAAAATATATTAATGAAAAAAATTGTTTTAGCCTTAGCTACTCTAGCTATAGTTTCTTGTAAAAAAGAAGATGTAAAACCCGTAGATTATACCTTGATTACAGGTAAAATAACGAATAAAGAAGGAAACAACTTAAAAATCTATAAAGGAAGAGAACTTAAAAAAGAAATTTCTTTAGATGAAAATGGTATGTTTTCTGATACATTACGATTAGAAAGGGGAGAATATATAGCATTAGCCGAAAATCAATTTGCACAAATATATGTTACAAATGGTCAACATTTTAACATTACATTAGATACAAAAGACTTTGATAATTCAATTTCTTTTACTGGTGAAGGAGCAAAAGCAAATGAATTACTATCATCACTTTCTAAACTACAAGAAAATTTAGATTACGAAACATTACTTTCAAGTGAAAAAGATGTTTTTAAAACTGGCGTTAAAGACTTTAAAAGTAAATTTATGGCAACTTTAAGTAAAGGAAGTAGCTTATTAGATAGTACAACTGTTGCAAGTCAAGGGAATGCAATTGATCAAATGACTACTCAACTCTCAAAAATGTATGCTTCTAAAAACAGAATGAAGGAAATGATTGGAAAGCCTTCAATTGCTTTTAATTATGAGAACCATAAAGGTGGTAAAACATCACTTTCAGACTTAAAAGGTAAATATGTTTATATTGATCTTTGGGCTACTTGGTGTGGGCCTTGTAAAAAAGAAATTCCATTTTTAAAGGAAGTTGAAAAAAAATACCACAATAAAAATATTGAATTTGTGAGTATTTCTGTTGACAAAAATAAAGAAGCATGGAAAAAAATGGTTGATGATAAAAAATTAGGTGGAGTTCAATTGCATTATGGAAATGACAATGACTTATCAAAAGCCTATGAAGTAACCGGTATACCAAGATTTATTTTATTAGATACTAAGGGTAATATTGTAGATGCTGATGCTCCTAGACCATCTAGCCAAAAATTAATTGAATTACTTACAGCGCAAGGTATTTAATACTACTATCATTATATAAACTTACAAAAAGGTGTTTCATTATAGAAACACCTTTTTGTTTACAACTAAGTTCATAACTCAAATGCAAGAACATCATATAAAAGCATATAATTTGTAACTTAGAATATACTAAAACGTTATAAATTATGGACAATAGAACAAATGATTTATTAAAAATTAGGTTAGGTATCAAAACCACATCTCTTAAAAATAACATGTCATCTGAAGAACATTTTCAAAATATGACATTACGACCTTCCATTAAATTTCAAAACGATTTACTCATTGAAGGATTTAAAAACTATGTAAAAAAACATAAAAATGTATTTCATAGTCTTTCTACAGATAAGAAATTACATTACATTGAAAATGCAATTCAACGAGATATAAAATTTAGAAATTCACTTAAAGGAATGATCATTGGTGTTTTTTCAATTGACGAGTATAAAGAGTATACTAAAAATTCATCAGCTCTAAACAAACGCATGATGAATATTGTTATTGAACGTCTAAAGGACAAAGTACAATTGATAGACTATCCGAATGATTTAACAAAAGCTGTTTAATCTTCAAAAATTGACTCACCATTTAAATTTGTTGTTAATACTTCGCTCATATAATTAAAAAATGGACGAAGTGTTACCAATGTATTTACTACTTCATTTTCAAAGCTATCAGATAGTATTTCTTCATCTAAAAAAGATCTCATAAAATAAAATTGCTTTTTCCTGATTAACGATATTGCTTCATGGTTTTTGTTAAATCCTTTTGGGGAAGTTTTCACACCATCTCCTTGGATACCATTAGGAAATATTTTTTTTAAATTTTTAGATTTTAATATATCGTTGATTTCTGATGCATCTAATTCAAACTCTTTTCGTATTCTAAGTAAATCAATTGGATTTGGCCCATAAAAACCACCACCAACAAGGCAATTTCCTGGTTCAATATTTATAAAATAACTACCTCGTAATCGTTCAGAAGTACGTTTAAAACTTGCTGCAAAACGAGGCTTGTAAGGTGTTTTGTCTTTTGAGAAACGAATATCTCTATAAATTCGCATCATTTTATACTTCTCTATATCGTCCGTTACAATAAGCTTTTCTTCTACTGATTTGAAGAATTGTTTAATTTTACTTTCGTGTGCTTTATAAGTAGGCTTATTTTTTGCAAACCACTCTCTATTATTATTTTGAGATAATTCTTTTAAAAAAAAAAGTGATTCTTTTGATATTTTTGACATTTGATTACAGTCATTAATTATTA
>CAWVSR010000068.1:0-7007 GCA_963932865.1 uncultured Kordia sp.
AAAAATAGTACAGTTGCTTTTTTGCTTTCATTTTCAAGCCTCTTTTTAAGAGATATTAACGGAAGTGTACTCTGATTTGCATTAGCATTTCCAGCATCCCCGACAAGATAAAAACGATGTGATAATTCACTCTGAGTTACTGTTAAAGACTGATTGATTTTATGATCTATCTGCTCTTTATAAGTAGCACAAGAAACTATTAGAATCAATAATAATAAACTTAATTTTTTCATTAATTAATTTTTAACTTTATATAAATTACCTCCAGTTTTTTTTGAAAATTCATCTGTAATAAACAATTCATTTCTTTTAAAACAAATGGCTTCTTTCTGTGAATTATGATTTAAGTCTATTTCTTTTATAGATCCATTAAAAAAATCATCTTTTTTAAAATTAGTAAACTCAAACAACTTATTATGTGTTAATAAAACTAATTTTTTATTATTTTTTGATATTGCAGCCCCAGTTACTAAGCAAGTTTTAGAATCATTACATGTTATAAACTCCCCTATTAACTTAGCAGTATGCTTTCCTTTTACATTTGGTATTTTATAAAGTTTTGTTATCCCATCAAAATGAGAACTTCTATTTTTAGTAAACAAATAAAAGTAGCCATCCATATAGACAAAAGCTTCAACATCAAAATTTTGATTTTTCTTTTTTGGAGGAAATTTAGTTTGATCTTCAAAATGGAATGATATTTTTTCTGCAGTAACTACATTGTCTGTTATTTCATTTATAGAAACTGAATAAATTCTTAAGTTTTGTCTATCATTTTCATTATTTCCAAAGTCTCCAATAAAAATTTTGTTCTTCCCGTCAGTAGCTAAATCTTCCCAATCTTTATTTTTTGCTTTTTTAACCTCAATAACTCTAATTATATTACCTGCATCATCTATTTCAAATAAATCATTTGAATTCCCAGCATCATTTATCAACCAAAAATTAGCAGAACCTTTTATATTTTCTATCCCCGAAGATTCTTTTAATAACTTTGGCAAGTTGGCTATTACATTAATTTTATTTGACAAATTACTTTGACAAGATAACTGCATGCAAATACCAAATAAGAAGATGTATTTGAATATTAATTTCATTATTCTTTAATATAATTTTTATAAATTAGATGTTAATTCTTTTTAAGAAAATAAGAAGCAATGAACAACATGACCAAAGATATAAAAGAATATGTGTTTTTACTATTACAAAATGACTTACCCTCAGATATAATTTATCATAATTTCTCGCATACATTAAGAGTTGTCAAAAAAATCAAAGAATTAATTAGAGGAGAGGAAGTAAATACAAAAGAAGCCCTTCTTTTAGAAATAGCGGCTTGGTTTCATGATACTGGCTATGTTAATGGATCAAACAACCATGAAGAATATAGTATTAAAATAGCCAAAGAATACTTAAAAGATTTCATTTCTGAAGAAGATTTGTCTATTGTAGAAAAATTAATTTTAGCAACAAAACTAGGTCATAAACCTATTGACCATTTAGAACGAATTATTAGAGATGCAGATTGTTCTCACCTCGCTTCTAATAATTTTAATCAAATAAGTAATTTACTAAAAGAAGAACTCCGACTCACAAATTCTGGAGATTACTCTGATTTAGACTGGAAAAAAGAAAACATCACTTTTTTAACTCAGCACCAATTCTATACTAATTATGCTATAGAAAACTGGCAAGAAAAAAAACAGGTTAATTTATTAAATTCATTTAAATCTGTTAAAAAACTAGAGAAAGAACGCAAACAAGAGAAAGCTAAGAAAAAGCTTCAAAAGGAAAAAGCTCTAAAAAATGAACTCCCTGAAAAAGGAGTAGAAACAATGTTTCGTGTTACCCTAAGAAATCACAACAAACTTAGTCAAATCGCAGATACTAAAGCGAATATTTTATTATCAGTAAATGCTATTTTAATTTCTATTGCACTTAGTAATCTAGTACCTAGACTTGACAACCCTTCAAACGCACATTTAATTATACCTACTGTTATCTTAATCGGTTTTAGTGTCATTTCTATCATTTTTGCAATACAATCTACAAGACCAAAAGTTACAGAGGGACAGTTTACTAAAGAGGATGTTGCTCAAAAAAAAGTAAATTTATTGTTTTTTGGAAATTTTCATCAAATGAAATTAGAAGACTTTAAATGGGGCATGAAAGAAGTTATGAAAGACAAAGAGTATTTATATGATTCTATGATTAAAGATTTATACTTTTTAGGCTTAGTGTTAGATAAAAAATATAAACTATTGAGAACAACTTATACAGTTTTTACAATAGGTATTGTCGTTTCTGTACTCTCCTTTTTTATAGCATTTATTGGATTGAAATAAATATCAATACAACTTTATTAAAACCCTTCTTTACAAATTATTTATAAAGAAGGGTTTTGTTATTCTAGTATATTAATTCAACTTCTTCAATAACATTTCTGCAACTAGTTCTGAAGACGCTGGGTTTTGTCCTGTAATTAACAACCCATCTTCAACTGCATAAGGTTGCCAATCTTCTAACTTAGAAAAAACACCACCGTTAGCTTGTAACATATCTTCTACTAAAAAAGGTACTATTTCAGTTAACTGCACTGCTTCTTCTTCAGTGTTTGAAAAACATGTTACCTTTTTACCATTTACTAATGCATTCCCTTCAGAATCTTTTGTGTTCTTAAACACTGCAGGTGCATGACAAACAGCTGCTACAGGCTTTTTATTAGCATAAAAAGCTTCTATCAATGCAATTGAGTTTTTATCTTCTGATAAATCCCATAACGGACCATGACCACCTGGATAAAATACTGCATCATAATCTGCTTGATTTATATTTCCTAATGGTATAGTTTTACTTAAAAATTCTTTCGTTTCTGTATCACTATCAAAACGTTTTGTGGCATCTGTGGCTGCATTTTCTGCTGCACTATTAGGATCTATTGGTGGTTGTCCTCCTTTTGGAGATGCCAAAGTAATTTTAACTCCTTTATCTTTTAATAAATAATAAGGCGCTGCGAATTCCTCTATCCAAAATCCTGTTTTATGACCAGTATTCCCCAATTCTTCATGAGATGTTAATACAAATAATACATGTTTCATAATATTCTATTATTTAGTTGTTATATTTATTTTTAATGTTTGTCGTTTGATACGTGAATTAGTTACACTTTGTATTTAATTCTTACCCTAATCGCTTTTAAGCCAACTACCCCTTGTAAGTCTTCAAGAATAACAGTTTCAACAAAATCCTCTAAATAACCTTTAGATTGCAAATAACTAATATAACGCAAGTATTCTAACCCATCCTTCTTTTGAGAATAGACAATTACAAGCTTTCCTTTTTGAGTAATTCGTTCTTTTGTACCTTTAATATTGGCTTTGTCTATTCGTTTTTTAATAATCTCATAACGTGCATTATAAGCTCCATCTACATCTAACTTTTTTTCATCAACCCTAAAACGAATAGAAAGACTGTTTCCAAAAACCAATACTAAAGAAGCACAATCTAGTTGAAATACTTTCTGTTTTTGTACATCATAGAATTCTTGCTCCATTTCACACATTGTGGTCAATTGCCACAATTTTAAGTTATTCAAGTATACTTTATTATATATTTTATTCTTAACTAAAGATTGACCAATATAAATATTATGCTCTACGCCATCAGTTTTAAAACGTTCAAAAAAGTGCGGAAAAATTTGTTGAGCTTCTTTCTGTTTTTCATCTAACAAGCTGGATACTTTTATGTTAATTAACTGAACGGCTTCTTCATAAGCTTTACGTTTAACATAAACAATTCCTAAATCTTTATCTATTGAACTTCTATAAATATTAACTTGATTTTCTAAATCCGCAGAAAGATTTTTAATATGACCCATTATTGGATTTACTTCATTTTTTAAGAAATTCAAAAGTTGTTCCTCACTCGTAGTATTAAAATCTGATTCAAATTCATTAATGAAAACCTTTATTCTTAAAATTATCTGATTGTAAAATGCTAATGATTCAACAGCATAAGTGTTTTTTAAAATATTTTGAACCATTTTTAATTGCTGAATAAAATCTTCTTTAATAGCATCATTCCTTACCACTGAAGACCCTATAACGTCAATTTGCCCGTATAATGGAAACACATGCTCGAAAGCAACATCATTAAATTGTGTTTTAATATTTTTATCTACTACTGTTGTTTCTAAATATCTTGAAGCCTCTTCTTCAAACTTCCAAAATATAGAAGGATGTATTGCTGTACATTCCTTCTGTATAATTGCTCTTATATAGTTTTTAGACTCTTGAATAGAACGCTCTGAAGTAACCTTCAAATATGGCATTATCACATTTAATTGATTTGCGCTAATAGAATTTAAATCATTAATATTGGGTGATACAATTTCTAAAATTCCAATTAATAAATCATTCACAACTATTGGCGCTATGACACAACTATTAAAACCTAATTTTTGAAAATTACTTAGTACTAAGTTTTTACCCGATAATAAGGTAGAACTAATATTTGAAATTGTTAAATATTTTTTTTGTTTAAAAAGAATATCATAACTATAGTTGCACAAACCTTCTTTACAACTTAGTTCAGAAGCACCATCTAAAACAAAACTTGAAACAGAATTTCCGTTAGCACTAACAAAGCTATCGGATTCTTTATTATATTTTGAAAAACCTATTCCTATATTAGGATTATTAAAAAACCTTCTGAAATTATCTTGAAGTTCTAAAAAATTATCATTGTTTATAGAATGATTTAGCATATTAGATTTCATATCTGACACAATAGCATCAAAAGTTACATCTGAAAATGTCATAATAATAAACCCTTTTAGATCCCAAGAATGAGGTGGAAATCTCTCTTTCCACAATGCTATATTTTCAAAATTTTGTAACAACTCATTAATATCTTCTTTTGTTAACTCTTTAAACGAAGAAGTAGGTTTCATACTGATAAAATCAGCATTCATAGTCAAACGATATGTTTTTTGATTACCAATTTCATCAGGAATTGTATAATAAAAAGGTTTCTGATAGTTTCGCTTTACACCATATTTAGAGGCTAATATGTAATTACAAGTCATTACATACATTTCATCTTCAGAAAAATCTACCAAACGAAATTTAAAATTTTCACCCGCAGCATTGATAATATTTTCAAACCTTTTAGATTGGTAAAAGTACTGAGATTGAAAAGGAATGGAAGCTGCTTTAATTTCATTAAAGGTTAATGCTTCTGGAAACAAATCTCCTAATAGAAACCTAATAGGAGTATTCAGTTTTTTTAATTCATCTGATGTAGTTATTCCTGATATTAATTTAGGATGTTCTTCAAAACAATCTAAAATATTTTTTAAATGAACTTTAACTATCTCATTCTGTTCTATATCAAATCTATCTTGGTAATGCTTGTGTAACAGGTCGAAATTTAAACTTATGTCAAATGGTAATACATACTTTTCAGTGATATTCATAATACCTATAAATTAATTTAGTAAAGATACCCAATAATTATTAGTCGTATTTACTTCTATAACTTAAAAACCCTTTATTATTATTATAAAAAATGGTAGTTTTGAAATCATGTACGAAAATACTTTTCCAAATAAACGCTACAAGCATACCATTGAATTTTTAGAAAAACACATTCCTAAGCATAATGCTATTTTAGACTTGGGAGTTGAAAATCCGTTTTCAAAAATAATGAAAGAACGAGGGTATTCTATTCAAAACACTAAAGGAGAAGATTTGGATACGGACCATACATCTCTTAAATCTGAAAATTACGAAGTGACTACTGCTTTTGAAATTTTTGAACATTTATTAGCTCCACTTGAAATTTTAAAAAACTTAAAAGGAAACAAGTTAGTCACATCCATACCACTTCGTTTGTGGTTTGCTCCTGCTTACAGAAGTAAAACAGATAAATGGGACAGACATTACCACGAATTTGAAGATTGGCAATTTGATTGGCTACTTGAAAAAGCAGGATGGAAAGTTATTAAGAGGGAAAAGTTTACAAATCCAGTTAAAAAAATTGGAATTAGACCATTACTAAGAGCATTTACACCACGATATTATATGGTTTATGCAGAAAGGATTTAATTATTTTGAAGTACTACATTGTTATACCTGCTCATAATGAAGCTAATTTTATTGACTTAACACTTGATAGTATTGTTAAGCAAACTATTTTGCCAAAACAAGTTGTTGTTGTAAATGATAACTCTACTGACAATACCGCTGATGTCATTAAAGAATACTCGAAGAAATATTCATTTATTCAACTTGTAAACAATCAATCAGACACAAATCATTTACCTGGAAGCAAAGTAATAAACGCCTTTTATAAAGGGTTTAACCTATTAGATAGTGAATATGACTTCATTGTAAAGTTAGATGCTGATATTATTCTACCTACTAACTATTTTGAAATAGTTAGTAGTCATTTTAATAACAATAGCAAAACTGGAATGTGTGGTGGTTTTGCATATATAAAAAAAGGAAATAATTGGGTTTTAGAAAACCTAACAAATAAAGATCATATAAGAGGTGCTTTTAAAGCTTATAGAAAAGAATGCTTCCTTGATATTGGCAAATTAAAACCTTCTATGGGCTGGGATACTGTGGATGAATTATTAGCACAATATCATAATTGGAATATTAAAACTGATGAAGCACTTAAAGTAAAGCACTTAAAACCTACTGGTAAAACCTACAACAAAACTGCCCGATACAAACAAGGCGAGGCGTTTTATAAATTAGACTATGGTTTGGTGTTAACTATAATCGCAAGTATTAAATTAGCCCTTCTAAAGAAACAGCCACTATTACTTGTAGATTATATTAATGGATACCTCAAAGCGTATTCAAAAAAAACTGCTAAACTTGTCAATATAAAAGAAGGACAGTTTATAAGATCCCTCCGATGGAAAGGTATAAAGCAAAAGCTTTTTTAAACTTTTACTTTATTAACACCTTTTCAAGTGGTTTCCCTGTACAACC
>CAWVSR010000069.1:0-6991 GCA_963932865.1 uncultured Kordia sp.
TAACGCTCCTTATAGTAATACTCGTTCTGTTGTTGAATTGGCTATTGGGCAAATTATAATGTTAATGCGAAGTGTTTTCGCAAGAAGTACTGAGTTGCACCAAGGACAATGGAATAAAACAGCAAAAGGCTCTAAAGAGGTTCGTGGTAAAAAGTTAGGTATTGTAGGATATGGTAATATCGGTAAACAATTATCTGTTTTAGCAGAATCTTTAGGAATGCAAGTATATTATTATGATATAGAAGATAGGTTAGCTTTAGGAAATGCAAAAAAATGTCATACTTTAAAAGAGCTACTCTCTATTTCTGATGTAATTTCTTTACATATAGATGATCATTCCAACAATAAAAACTTCATAGGGAAATCGGAATTTAACCAAATGAAAGATGGTGTTGTTTTTGTTAACTTATCGAGAGGTTTTGTGGTAGATATTCCTGCCTTAAAAGAAGCATTAAATTCAGGTAAGTTATCTGGTGCAGCAGTAGATGTATTTCCTGTAGAACCGAGAGCAAATGGAGCTTTCGAAACAGAATTAAAAGGAATTCCGAATGTGATTTTAACCCCTCATGTAGGAGGAAGTACAGAAGAGGCGCAAAGAGATATAGCTGATTTTGTTCCTGGAAAAATAATGAATTACATTAATACAGGAAATACTGTAGATGCTGTTAATTTCCCAAATATCCGTTTACCTCGTCAAGAAAATGCGCATCGTTTTTTGCATATTCATAAAAACGTTCCTGGAATTATGGCAAGTATTAATAAAGTGTTAGCAAAGTATGATTTAAATATTACAGGACAGTATTTAGCGACAGACTCAAGTGTTGGTTACGTGATTGTAGAAGTAGATAAAGAATACAATAATGAAGTTTTACAGGCTCTAAAAGATATTGAAAACACCATTAAATTCCGTGTGCTCTATTAATAAAGTATAACAATTTGGTATTTAGATATGACACTCTTTATTAATTAAATTTAATAAAGAGTTTTTTTTATTTATATATTTGAACATATTGAAATCACTTAATCTCAGATAATATGAACAAAAATTATTTTTTGTTATTAACTACATTTTGTAGTTTATTTATTTCCACTTTTTTGTTTTCTCAGGTCCGTGAAGTTGACTTCAGTAACATAGTGTCTCAATCCCAATTAATTATTGAAGGCGAAGTTATTAGTAAGAGGTCCTTTTGGGACAACAAACAACATAATATATATACCGCAAACGAAGTAATGGTATATAAGGTTTTTAAAGGAACTGAGATTACTCAAGTTCTAGAAGTGATCACTCCAGGAGGAACTGTAGGCTTGAATAAAGAAGAGGTGCAGCCAAGTTTAGCCTTGTCAATTGGTGATAAAGGAATCTTTACGCTACTAACAAATGATGTTGCAATTGAAAATTCAAAAGCAATGTTACAGTACAAACCCTATGCAAGTGTACAAGGTTTTATTAAATATGATATCAATACAGGAAGTGCTTCTGGTGTTTTTGATAAATACAAATCTATAGAAGAGGAACTGTATCCTAAAATTAAAAGTTTAACCAATAAACAGGTTATTGAAGTGCAGTCTTTCTCTCTTGCTAAGCAATTAGTCTTCAATTCTAAATTAGCTACAGTGATAACTGATTTTTCACCAACAACGGCTTCAGCAGGTACAGCAACAACGATCACTATTAATGGTTCAGGATTTGGAGCTACTATCGGTTCAGTTCGTTTTTCAAATGCAGATGACGGGGGTGCTTCGTTCATAGAAGTTTTACCTTCTGAAATAATTAGCTGGAATGAAACACAGATTGTTGTAGAAATTGCTAAAGATGCAGGTACAGGACCAATTCAAGTATTGGGAACTAGTACGGTTACTTCTTCACAATCATTAACGGTTACATATGCTCAATTGAATGCAAACTATAACAATGGAAGTGGTCAAGAAGCTTATCAAACAAAACATGTTAATAGAAATCCGAATGGAGGATATATATGGCAGATGTTTACTGATTTTGATGCTAATACTACCGCAAACGCAGCGTTTGTTCGCTCTTTAGAGTCATGGCGTTGTAGTACAGGTATAAACTGGGAAATTGGTACCGTAACCACAACTGATGTAGTTGCAAATGATGATATTAATATTGTGAGACATGATAATGGATCAGAATTACCAAATGGAGTACTAGGTCGTTGTGTAAATCGTTTTTCAGGGTGTAATTCTGGAGGATCGATATCGTGGTTTGTTAAAGAATTAGATATCGTATTTAATGATGATACCAATTGGAATTATACCGTTAATGCACCTGCATTTACGGAATACGATTTTGAGTCAGTTTCAGTACATGAACTCGGGCATGGACACCAATTAGGACATGTTGTTGATACAAACGATGTAATGCATTTCTCTATATCAAATGGAGAAGAAAACCGTGTCCTAAGCTCAAATAACTTAGCAGGCGCAAATGATGTGCAGAGCAGAAGTACGGCATCGGGAGTGTGCGGTCAATCAGAAATGATTAGTGCTTTTGAAGATGCTTCTTTTAGTTATGATTCAGGAATATATTCTTTAAGTGATCCAAATCCATCTCCAACAATTACAGGTGATTTAGGTGGTGTTTTTTCAAGTACGCCAGCTGGTTTAATGATGGATAGTGCTACTGGTCTGATTACAACTTCAAATAGTACAGTACAATCATACATAATTACATATACAACTTCAGGAGTTTGTCCTGTTTCCGTAGATTTTCCTTTAGAAATATCAGCTGTCTTAGGAGTTGAATCAGTAAGTTTAAATGAAGTGCTTCAAGTTTACCCGAACCCCAATTCAGGAGAATTTAGTTTGCTGTATAATGGAGTTGACTCTTTAGAATCTTTGAAAGTTTATGACATTACAGGAAAAAAGATTCAAATAATAACTTTGAAAAGCAATGACAACATAAATTTAATTAACTTGAATTATTTACCAAAAGGGATGTATTTTATTTCTATTCAAACGAATAAAGCTAGTGTAACAAAAAAGATAGTGATAGAATAAATTTGTTGATTATAAGTTAATTACATTTCCTCTGGAGCTAGAGTTACTTCAAGTCCCTCCAGCTCAGAGGTAATGTTTAATTGACATCCTAAACGAGAATTATCTTCTACATGAAATGCTTCTGCAAGCATAGCTTCTTCGTCATATTCCATTTCTGGTAACTCATGTGCAGAAGTTACATAACATTGGCAAGAAGCACACATGGCCATTCCTCCACAGGTTCCAATAGTTCCTTCAGGTACTATTTCAAAACCCTTTATTACTTCCATGAGATTCATAGCCATATCCGTAGGCGCTTCAACTTCATGTAAATTTCCTTCTCGATCGGTTATTTTTATAATTACATCAGACATTTTTACAGGTCTTTAATATTCAATACTTGATCTTTTTTAGCAATTTTTTTAGATCCATCAAAACCTGCAACTCCACCTACGGTAGTATATTTCATAACATATTTTTTGCCAGGGTTGATTCGTTTGTAGGCACTTTGACACATCAATGTTGCTTCATGAAAACCACAAAGTATTAATTTTAGTTTTCCAGGGTAGGTATTCACATCACCGATGGCATAGATTCCTTCGATGTTAGTTTGATAATCTAATGCATTATTGACTTTAATAGCATTTTTTTCAATTTCTAAGCCCCAATCTGCAATTGGGCCTAATTTTGGAAGCAAGCCAAATAACGGAATAAAACAATCTGTTTCTAAAGTGAATTCACCTTCAGTTTTGTGTTTTATCATGACACTTTCAAGATTGTTTGTACCGTGAACTTCTTTAACTTCTGCTTCAGTTATGAGGTTTATTTTTCCGATTTTAGATAATTCTGCAACTTTTTCAACTGAATCTAGAGCGCCTCTAAAGTCATTACGCCTATGAACTAAGGTTACTTCAGAAGCTATATTTGCAAGGAATATAGACCAATCTAATGCAGAGTCGCCACCACCGGCAATAACTACTTTTTTGTTTCTATATATTTCTGGATCACGTATAATATAGGCAACTCCTTTATCTTCAAAATCAAGAATGTTAGGGATTGGTGGTTTTCGAGGTTCAAAAGAACCTAGTCCTCCAGCTATAGCCACAACAGGAGCCTTGTGTTTTGTGCCTTTGTTTGTGGTAACAATAAAAGACCCATCTTCTTGTTTTTCAATAGTATCAGCTCTTTCTCCTAAGGTAAATCCAGGTTCAAAAGCTTTTATTTGTTCCATTAAATTATCTACTAAATCTCCTGCTAAAACTTCAGGGAAAGCGGGTATATCGTAAATTGGTTTTTTTGGATATATTTCTGCACACTGTCCTCCTGCTTGAGGTAGTGCGTCAATTAGGTGACATTTTAGTTTTAATAAACCTGCTTCAAAAACAGTAAATAATCCAGTAGGTCCTGCTCCGATAATAATTATATCTGTAGTAATCATGTAAAAGAATTTTATATCCCTTCCTTGGGGTTTTTTCTCATGAAAACTTCATGAAAAAAGCTTTGTAAATTTGTTCTTAAAGCTTGTTTTCTTGAAGAATTAATTTGATACTACAAAAATCTTAAATTTTATAATACTTTCAATTGATTTTTCAAATTAATATTTAATAAAACACTAAATTTTTAAAAAAAGGCATTGATTCTAAAAGTGAATTATGTAATTTTGTTTTAATATTATTAAAGAGGAAAGATTTGACTGATTGCGACCTCGTAAAAAAATGCTAAAGCAGTGTAAGCTTCTTTAGACTTTTCTGTCAAATCCATTCATAAAATAATAGTCTCGTAATTAATTTTGCGAAAAAAGAATATTAATTCCTCATTGTTAAAGAGGATACATTAAGTATAAATACAATTGTATGGCATATTTATTTACATCTGAATCAGTTTCAGAAGGACACCCAGATAAAGTAGCAGATCAAATTAGTGACGCTTTAATCGATAATTTTTTAGCTTTTGACAAAGATTCTAAAGTTGCTTGTGAAACATTAGTTACAACAGGACAGGTTGTTTTAGCAGGAGAAGTAAAATCAACTACTTACTTAGATGTTCAAAAAATTGCTAGAGAAACGATTAATAAAATAGGATATACCAAAGGGGAATATATGTTTGATGGTAATTCTTGTGGTGTTTTATCTGCGATTCATGAACAATCGGATGATATTAATAGGGGTGTAGACAGAGATACCAAAGAAGAACAAGGTGCTGGAGATCAAGGAATGATGTTTGGGTATGCTACTCGCGAAACAGAAAACTTTATGCCTTTGGCATTAGATTTATCGCATAGAATTTTGAGAGAGTTAGCAGATTTACGAAGAGAGAACTCTGAAATACCTTATTTACGTCCAGATGCAAAAAGTCAAGTAACTATTGAGTATTCTGATGATAACACTCCGCAACGTATTGAAGCAATTGTGGTGTCTACACAACATGATGATTTTGGTACTGATGATGAAATGTTAGCTAAAATTAGAAAAGATATTGTTGAGATATTAATTCCACGTGTTATCGCTAAACTTCCTGAACACATACAGGAATTGTTTAATAAAGATATTAAATATCATATTAACCCAACGGGGAAATTTGTTATTGGTGGACCTCATGGGGATACCGGTTTAACAGGTAGAAAAATAATTGTGGATACTTATGGGGGAAAAGGAGCACACGGTGGAGGTGCTTTTTCTGGTAAAGATCCTAGTAAGGTTGATAGAAGCGCCGCTTATGCTACTCGTCATATTGCAAAAAATATGGTAGCAGCAGGTGTTTGCGATGAAATTTTAGTACAAGTATCTTACGCAATAGGAGTTGTAGAACCTATGGGAATTTTTGTAGATACATACGGAACATGCCCTTTTAATATGACAGACGGTGAAATTGCAGAAAAAATTGAATCAATTTTTGATATGCGTCCTGCAGCTATTGAAGATCGGTTAAAATTACGTAATCCAATATACTTAGAAACTGCAGCTTATGGGCACATGGGACGTAAAAATGAAATAATTACTAAAACGTTTTCTCAACCAAATGGAGCGACTAAAAATATTGAAGTTGAATTGTTTACTTGGGAAAAATTAGATTATGTAGATAAAGTAAAAGCTGCTTTTGGTTTATAAATATAAGTTTTTATGCAGAATATTAAACCTTATGACTTTTAGTTATGAGGTTTTTTTTATTTAATTTTGTGTAACATTAATTCCAACGCTGTTTAATTTGAAAATTATAGCTACTATAAAGGAGCCTATCCATCATGAAATGGAACTTTTTGAAAAAAAGTTTTCAAAATCTATGATTTCAAGGGTAGCATTACTCAATAAAATTACTCATTATATTGTAAACCGTAAAGGAAAACAAATGCGTCCAATGTTTGTTTTTTTGGTTGCTAAAATGGTTTCAAAAGGAGCTGTAAATGAGCGTACTTATCGAGGAGCATCTGTTATTGAATTAATTCATACAGCTACATTGGTGCATGATGATGTGGTTGATGATTCTGACAAACGAAGAGGTTTCTTTTCTATCAATGCATTGTGGAAAAATAAAATTGCTGTTTTAGTTGGAGATTATTTACTTTCTAAAGGCTTGTTACTTTCTATCGATAATGGTGATTTTGATTTGCTTAAAATAATATCGGTTGCAGTTAGAGAAATGAGTGAAGGCGAATTGCTTCAGATAGAAAAAGCCAGAAAATTAGACATTACAGAAGATATTTATTACGAAATTATTCGTCAAAAAACAGCTTCTCTAATAGCAGCATGTTGTAGCTTGGGTGCTTGTGCTGTAAATGGTACAGATAATCAAGTTGAACAAATGCGAAAATTTGGAGAGTTGATTGGTATGGCTTTTCAAATCAAAGATGATTTGTTTGATTATGGAACAGAAAAAATTGGAAAACCTACAGGAATAGATATTAAAGAGCAAAAAATGACTCTCCCTTTGATATATGCTTTAAATAATTCTTCATCAAAAGAGAAATCATGGTTAATTAATTCAATAAAAAACCATA
>CAWVSR010000070.1:0-6913 GCA_963932865.1 uncultured Kordia sp.
CAATAAGTGAAGGGGAGTATGCAAACTATTTTATCCTTTCAAACAACCAAGTAAATAATACCTTGCATATTTCAGGCGAAATAGGATTTACATTTCCAAACAACCAAGATAAATTAAGCGCACATAAAGTTCATGCAATTAATGTGGAATTTCTTATTCCGGAATACTTACATACTAGTGTTTCAAGTGATATTGGAAATATTGATATAGAGGGTGACTTCCATCGATTATCTACGAATTCTCAGTCAGGAAATTGTTATTTGAATAATGTTTTTGGGGATTTTATTATTAAAACGATTAATGGTGATATAAGTTTAAACACCAATAAAAGATTAATAAACACCAATACAAAAATAGGAACAATTAGTGAAGGTGTTTTAACTGACGGAAAATCTAACTTTCTTCTTAAAACTGCTAAAGGAAATATAAACATTGTTAAATCAGAATAATAATTTATTACTTTAGCAACAGTAAAAAATGTATATTATTTAAATAATTATAAATTGAGTGATTCTCAGTTGAAACAAAAGTTAATAATGAGTTTGAAAAAAAGTATTGGGTTAATTCTATTAGTATTGGTTATTGATCAAGTATCAAAGTTATATATAAAATCTAATTTCAGTTTAGGTGAATATATTAATGTTTTTGGTTTTAATTGGTTTGAAATTCGTTTTGTAGAAAACCCAGGAATGGCATGGGGAAGCAAACTAAGTGATTTTTTGCCAATTAGTGAGCAAAATGCAAAAGTGTTCTTAACAACCTTTAGATTGGTTGCTATTGGCTTTATTGCATATTGGTTGATTAACTCTATAAAAAAGGAAGCTCCAAAATTACTAATTGTAGCTATTTCTTTAATTTTTGCTGGTGCATTTGGAAACAATATAGACTCTTTATTTTACGGTTTAATATTTGATTCAGGAACTACATTTAATGTTCAGTATAACGATTGGATTGGCTATTCTGGTGTGTCAACATTAAATTATGAAGGATATGGAGGTATGATGCAAGGCTGTGTGGTAGATATGCTTCGCTTTCCTTTTACTTCTTGGACTTGGCCTGAATGGATTCCAGGTTTAGGAGGAGGACATTTTACTTTTTTTGATCCTGTTTTTAATATTGCTGATATGGCAATTAGTACAGGTGTAGGTATTTTATTGGTTTTTAATAAGCGCGTTTTTCCTGAAAATTAATAAACACTAATTCCTTTTAATGTTTCCATAGCTTTGCAATGTGGTATTATAAGGAAGTAATAGATTTATAAAAATATTACATTTTATAAATCCAATTTGCAGGATTTTGTTTTGTTTCGTCTTTAAAAATAAGAAACTTAAAAACAGACTTTCCTTCACTATTTTCAGCAACCTTACCAATAGGAGAACCTGTTTTTATTTTTTCTCCTTTTTTAACATAAAGACTTTTTAAATTTTGATAAATAGTACGATAATTACCATGTAATATAAAAACAGCGATATTTCCTCCTTTGATTTTTTGTATTTCAGAAACCGTACCATCAAAGACCGCTTTTACATTGCTATTTGGTGAAGTAATAATTTTCACACCACTTGAATGTCTAGTTATATTTGGCAATGTAGGGTGTCTTGAAGTACCAAATTTTAAAATCACTTTTCCGGTTTTAACCGGCCAGGGTAATTTACCTTTGTTGGCAGTAAAACTATTCGCTAAAGCTTTTGCTTCAGGGGTTAACGCGAATCCTTTTGAAGATTTTTTTGTTTTATTTTTTTTGTTTGCTCTTGCAATTGCTTCTTTAATTAATCGTTCAATTTGCTTGTCTATTTTGTTATTTTCTTTTTGTTTTTGAGCAATTTCTTTTTTGTATTTTGATTCGTCTTTTTTGAGGTCTGCTATGAGTTCTTTTTGTTGTTCTTTTTGATTTTGAAGTGTTTGTTGCGCTTTTTTATTATCGTTTATTAATTGAATTTTATCCTCCTTCTTAAGTATTAACGATTCGTTTAATATGGCTAGTTTTTCAGTTTTAGAAACGATAGTATCCGCTTGATTTTTTTGATAGCGTTGGTATTGTTTCATGTAATTGTAGCGCTTATATGCTTGCTGAAAGCTTTCAGAAGACATTAAAAACATCAATTTGCTATCTGTTGATTTATTTTTATATGATTTGACAACCATATCTGCATAATTCTTTTTCTTTATGGATAATTCTTTATCTAAAGTTTTAATTTGAATTTCATTTTCTTTAATTTCTTTAGTCAATAAATTGGCTTGTTGATTATTAATTTGAATCAACTTTTTACGGATACTAATTTTTAAATCAACATCTTCAATTTTTGTTAGTAAAGAAGTTTTTTCTGAGGTATTATTGGAGAGTAGTGAATTAATTTCTTTAATTTCTTTAAGTATATTTTGACGTTTATTTTCAAGCTGAAGTTGTTTTTTTGATTGCCCAAAACTTGTTACTGTTAAGCATAAAAACAGTAATACAGTATGCAAGAAATAAAGTGTATTGTTACTTTTCAAAGCTAATTTCTTTATAGTTAGTGGGAATCTTAAAAGGATAACGCAATTCTTGATTCAAAGATATGTTTTTGTAGTCAATACTTACTTGGGTTTCTGAGTTTTTATCAACTAGTGACAAGCTCATTAGTAAAGGGAATATTTGATTAGTATTTTCTTGATATGACAAGTATTCAATATTTAATATTCTCAATAATTTATTTTGAGCAATTTCTTGAGCTTTTATTTTAAAATTATTTGAATAGATGGTAATAAAATGTTCAATTAAAAGGTCTTGTTTTTTTGGGATTAATACAAATCCATCATTCAGTATTTCCTTATTATATATGTTAGCATCTAAAGGATACATAGATTCTCCTAATAGTATTGCCTGTAACTGTTTAAAAGACAAATTTGTTCCTAACCAATTGCTAATGAATGTAAAATCTCCATCAAAATATTCTTTATCCCTCTTGTTATAAAACTGAACTCTTTTTGGTGTAATTAAAATTTTTGCACCTGTATATCCAAGCTTACTAATGCTAACCCAAATTTTTTGATCCTTAAGTATGCGAATATTAGCGACAACATTTTCTTCATTATCAATAGTTTTTATAGAAACTTTTAGAGTAGCCTTCAAAGTGCTAAATACACTTTTATTAGCATTGTGGTTTTTAATGATTGATTTGGTATTTACGTCTAATGTATTCGTACTATTCTTAATACTTTTTGTTGATTTACAACTAGCTATTAAGATACACATTAGGGCAATAATACATCCTTTATTCTTCATTATTTTGTTTAATTTTCTGTAAGTATTTTTCTTGATTTTTCTTGTCATTTAACATCGCGTATGCTTTTGCCATTTCGATATAAAAATCAGTTTCCATCTTTGGATTGTCAATCAAATAATCTAATCCAAATTCTAAGCTTTCAATAGCTTTTTTTGCTTTTGTATTCTTGTTAAAAGCTTTTGCTAGCTGTAAATAAAATATGGGTTGAGCTGGATAAAGACTTAGTGCTTTTTCACTGTTTTTAAGGGATTCTTCAATCCTGTTTTCTTTCAAATAAATGGTCCCTAATAGTTTTAAATCGTTAAAGCTTGTAGCGTTATTGTTTGTAATGCTAGAGATGTATTTCTTAGCTTTTTCATTGTCTATTTTAGTATATAACAAAGCCATTTTACTTGAAACGGTTATATTTGGGTATAAGTTCACGGCGTTTTCTAACTTCGACAAATAACCTAAATTGTCTTTTGTAAAATTTAAAAAGTCATTTATGACTCTCAATTTATCAGAATTATTAATTGAATTACTGATTAATACAATATTCATAGAAGTAATTGCTTTATCAATTTCTTTTTTACTCATGTAAAATTTATACAATGATAAATGTGCCACATCAGACTTAGGGAGCTTTTTTGAAAAAAGTACAGCAGTATCAAAACTTTTTTCTGAAGAATTTAATTTACTGTAAGCGTAAATTAGTTTAACATAATCAGTTTCTGTAGCACTGTTGTCACTGATTTTTTTTTCCAAATAATTGCTTTGTTCTTCAAACATTTTACCGTTTAAATAAACCCTATTTCTTAGCTCTTCTATATTTTTATTCCTCCCATTTTTATCTAACTTATTTAACAACACTAAGGCCTCGTTGTGTTGATTGTTTTTGTAGTATAATTCTACTAAAGTGATAGAGTATTTTTGGTTTATTTTATTTAATTTTTGAAGAGTTTCTATTGTTTTAAAGTTATTATTTTGAGAACGATATAAGTTATAAAGTCCCTCTAAAACCCATTGATTGTTAGGTTTTAATTTGTCAGCTTTTATGAAAGAACTTTCCGCTAATAGTTCCCTATCAAGCTCGTAGTAGTTTTTGCCTAATTCAAAATTAACAGCCGCATTATTAGGGTTTAAGTTGTTACATACGATTAGTAATTCGATAGCTTTTTCATAATTTTCTATGCCTTTTTGTTCTAAAGCTTCAAAAAAATTAGTTTGAAATTTATCTGAAAGTTCATCTAAAGTATTATTTATTGACTTTTGTGCGTTTAAAGACAAAAAGCTAAAAAACGATATGTATATAAATCTCTTCATTTTTTTAAAAGTACTCATCGTTTTAATTGAATTCTTTACAAACGATGAGTACATAAAGTTACTTAAAATATGAATATCAATGCTTATTCGATAATAGTATAATCACCAATACTAATTTTTGTAAATTCTCCGTTGTATTTTACATTGTTACCTATCATAGCTTCGTTCAAATTAGCATTTTTAATGACAGAATTAGTTTGTATTAACGAGTCTTTAATAATTATATTTTCTAAAACAGTATTGTTTCCTATTGATACATTCGGGCCTACCGTACTGTTTTTAAGAACTACGTTCTCTCCAATATAACAAGGCTCAATGATTGTAGAATTTTCATTAAGGTGTGAGTCTGACATTATTTTTTCTCCATCTGAAGTTAGGAAGTTTAACATTCTTGTATTCGTGTCAATAGCTACTTCTTTGTTTCCGCAGTCCATCCATTCATCAACAGTTCCGGTAACAAAAGTTTTGCCTTTTTCCATCATTCCTTTTATACCATCATTAATTTGGTATTCACCACCATTAATAATATTGTTATCTAAAACATGTTGTAGTTCCTCTTTTAGTATGGCAACATCTTTAAAGTAATAAATACCAATTACAGCTTGGTTAGAGACAAAAGTTTGTGGTTTTTCCACTAGTTCTGTAATTTCATTGTTAGCATTTAATTTTACAACACCATATGCTTCAGGTTTGTCTACTTCTTTAGTCCAAATAACAGCATCTGCATTTTGATCTAAATTAAATGAAGCTCTAATTAACGTGTCTGCATACGCAATTACAGCAGGTCCAGAAAGAGAAGGTTCCGCACACATTATTGCATGACCAGTCCCTAATGGTTGATCTTGTCTGTATATGGAAGCTTTTGCTCCTAAACTTTCAGCTAAAGCAGTTAAACTTTTCACAACGTCATCTCCAAAAAATGCAGGGTCTCCTAAAATAAATGCAATTTCATCAATTGGCTCATTTAATATTTTTGCAATATCTGCTACTAATCTATGAACAATTGGTGTTCCTGCGATTGGAATTAATGGTTTTGGTACGGTTAAACTGTGTGGTCTTAAACGAGAACCTCTTCCCGCCATTGGTACTATTATTTTCATGATATTATGTTAAAAGTTGAAAGACTCTTGAGGAATCTTTTTTAATTTATTTTACACCCGTGCTCCCAAAGCCACCTTTACCTCTGTCAGTTTCGGATAATTGTTGTACTTCAATCCATTCAGCTCGTTCGTGTTTTGCTATGATCAATTGAGCAATTCGCTCACCGTTTTCAATAGTGAAATTTTCGTTAGAGAGGTTTACTAAAATTACACCAATTTCCCCTCTATAATCAGCGTCTATAGTACCAGGTGCATTTAAAACAGTTATCCCTTTTTTAGCAGCAAGACCACTTCTTGGTCTAACTTGTGCTTCAAAACCAATAGGTAGTTCTATAAATAAACCGGTTTTTATGATGGTTCTTTCTAAAGGTTTTAAGATTTGAGATTCGGTTATATTGGCACGCAAATCCATTCCTGCAGAAGCAATTGTTTCGTAATGTGGTAACGCGTGTGATGATTTGTTAATGATATTGATATCCATATTCTTATCTTTTCAATAATTGGTTTAATTCTTTTTTCTCCAGGAAAAAAATCAGTGCTAAAAATACAACTAAAAATAGTGTTCCTATATACAAGTTATTGTCAAATTGATAAAATGATAGTGAAGCTAAAACAGATGAAGTGATTAAGTATAGGCTTATTCGTTTCGTTTCATATGGTACTGGATAATGTTTTCTTCCTAAGTAATAAGAAACTAACATCATACTTCCATAGGCTACTAATGTACCATATGCACAAGCTATATATCCAAAATGGGGAATCATTAGGTAATTAAATCCAATAGTTAAAATTGCTCCTAATACCGAAATGTACATCCCATATTTAGTCTTATCAGTTAATTTATACCAAATAGAGAGATTGTGATAAATTCCTAAACATAAATTTGCCAATAAAACGATTGGAACAATATCCAAAGCAAATAAATAACTTTCGTTTTTAATTAATACGTTTTTAATGACATCTAAATATACTGTAATTACTAACAAACCAATGCTTCCAACAATAGTAAAATATTTTAGAATTAATGCATAGGTGTTTTTAGCATTAGCTTTATCTGCATGGTTAAAGAAAAAAGGTTCTGCACCCATTCTAAATGCTTGAATAAATAGCGTCATAAAAACAGCTAGTTTATAGCATGCACTGTAAGCGCCGTTTGTGTTTTTATTAATTAATAATGGGATTAAATATTTGTCAAAATTTTCGTTGATTACAAAAGCTATTCCAGCTACCATTATTGGCCATCCGTAA
>CAWVSR010000071.1:0-6864 GCA_963932865.1 uncultured Kordia sp.
AAACTCAGCAGCATATACCCATGCAGACATTCACTTTTTAAGAGATTATAATGGTACCATGTTTTGTGGAAGCGATGGTGGAATATATGCTACTAGCAACGGAGGTACTAATTTTACAGATCACACTCCTGGCATCCAAGCGGGACAATTTTATCGCATTGCGGTTGCAAAAACAAATGCAAACAAAATGGTTGGCGGATTGCAAGACAATGGTGGTCAAGCATTCAATAACGGAAATGGAAATTGGCAAAATTATTATGGGGCTGATGGAATGGATACCGCTGTTGACCCTACGGATGAAAATAAAATTTATGGCTTTATACAATTTGGAGGAGGACCATACATTTCTTCAAACACTGGCGCAAATCTTGGCTCTGCACTTTCTTCACCTGAACAAGGAAATTGGGTAACTCCTATGGCAATAAATAGTACTGGTAAGGTTTACGGAGGATATTCAAGTCTATACCGTTTAGAGGGAAGTAGCTGGATTCCATTAGCAAGCTTTGGACAAAATTGTGATCTATTGGAAATCGCGCCATCAGATGACACTGTAATTTACGCCGTTATAAATAACGTTTTAAAAAGAAGTGATGATTCTGGTGTAAGTTTTAATAATGTTGGTAGTTCGAGACCTTCAAATATTAAGGGAGTTGGAGTACATCAAACAAATCCGAATATTGTATGGTTGACAACATCAGGTAATTCACGAAAAATATATAAAACAACCAATGCAAACCTAGGAGCTGCCGCAACATATATTGATGTGACAGCTAATTTATCGAGTATTGATCAATTTTTTAATGATATTGTCCACCAAGGAAATCATGGAGACAACCCTGTATTTGTTGCAACTAGCTTAGGGGTATACAGACTTGATGATACTGCTTCAAATTGGGAAACCTTTGTTCAAAACCTTCCTAATACTATTGTTAACGACCTTGAAATTAATTTAATTGACGAGTCAATTACAGCAGCTACCTATGGGAGGGGTATTTGGAGGTCTCCAATACCTATTCAAAAAGCTCCTAATGATCTTCAACTGCTATCTATAAACAACCCTACAAGCGCAATCATAAATTGTGGTGATTTTAATAGCGATATAACGGTTAAAAATAATGGATTAAATACTATTAATCAAGTTGATATTGACTATCAAATTGATGGCGTTTTAAGTTCTTTTACATGGAATGGGACTATTATCGCCAATGAACAAACTACTATTTCTTTACCTATTACAAGTTTAGCCCTTGGAAGTCATTCCTTACAAATAAACACTTCAACACCTGGAGAAACCTACCTTTCAGACAACGAACTCGTAAGAAACTTTATGAGTAACGAATCAGAAACTACAACCAATATAAATACTTTTGAAAGTGCTACTGACGCGTTACTATCTGATAATGCTATTTGGGAAATGGGAATTCCATCAAATACATTATTAAACGAAACGTCATCTGGAACACAAGTATACGGAACAGATTTAAACGCAAATTACCCTGACGGAACAAAGGCCCATTTAATCTCTAAGTGTTATGATTTAACAACACTTATAAATCCTACATTGCGATTTCAAATGGCTTTTGACTTAGAAGAAAACTGGGATGTGTTTTATGTTGAATACTCCTTAAGCCAAGGAGAAAACTGGAATGTATTAGGTACTATAAACAGCTTGCCTTTATGGTATAATAGTGATCGGACGAATGCTTCTTCTGGAGGAGCGGATTGTTATAATTGTCCTGGTGCACAATGGACTGGCGAAGGAGAAGACATGCATACTGCTAGTGGCACAAATGCTACAATGAGAGAGTATGCTTATGATTTTTCTGCAAATGCTGGTAATGGAGAAACTGACTTAACAGGAGCAGCAAACATCATGTTTAGACTTGTATTTCATTCTGATGGTGGAGTGAATGAAGAAGGTGTAATTATAGATGACTTTGTTATCGATGGCGTTTTAGGATTAGACGACATTAAATATGACGAATTTAGCATCTATCCAAATCCGTCTAAAGGTATTTTTAATATTGTATTTAATACAGAAAGTGATTCGATTAAATTTAATGTTTGTGATGTACTTGGCAAAAATGTATATTCAAAATCTAACGAAGAATATGCAAATACCTTCGAGCTAAACTTGAGCAATCTTTCCAAGGGAGTTTATTTCTTGAAAATAGATCGAAACAATAAAAGTGTAACCAAAAAGCTTGTCATCAACTAAATTTTAGCATGATATAAAAATATAAAGAACAAGTTAAACAGCTTGTTCTTTATGTTTACAGCACATATAGCTATATTTACTTTATGATTAGATTAGCTACCCTTCAAATTAACGAAGCAGAATTCAAAATTGATTTTTCAAAACCTCTTGATATTTCAATACCATTAAAATCGGGTACAGAAAATCCAAACGCATGGTATCTTGATCCTCCTAAAATTACACCAGTAATCATGGGAGAATGGATAGGAAGTGTCGAGAATGGTGCTTCAACTAATTTTAACAATATTGCGTTTAACCCTCATGCACACGGAACACACACAGAGTGTGTGGGTCATATTACCAAAGAATTTTACAGTATTAACGACTGTCTAAAAACTTTTTTCTTTACCGCTGAAGTAATTAGTATTAGGCCAGAAAAACATGAGAATGATTTAGTTATTACTAAAAAACAGTTAAAAGAAAAAATACTACGAAAACCTGAAGCTATTGTTATTAGAACAATTCCTAACAGTACTGATAAATTAACCAAACAATATTCTCATACAAATCCTATATATTTAGAAGAAGATGCTTCAAACTTCTTGAAAGAATTAGGTATAAAACATTTATTAATTGATCAGCCAAGTGTTGATAAAGAAGACGATGGCGGCGCATTACTGTCTCACAATGCGTTTTGGAACACAAAGGGTAAAATTCGTTTTGATGCTACTATTACAGAATTTATTTATGTGCCTGATTTTATAATAGATGGTTTATATGTTTTAAATTTACAAATAGCATCTTTTCATAACGATGCATCACCAAGCAAACCAATACTATACAAAACAAGCTAATATGGATGTGATTTTAGGAATAATTTTTGGAGGAGTTTTTTCGTATTTACTGATGGCTTATTTAAAAAAACAAAATAAAAAATCCGTCACAGAAAGACAATCTATTGTACTTATTGAAAAAATTAAAAACGTTTGTAAACTAATTACGGTTGAAGGAGAATTTTCAGAAATATATCATTATGAAAATACAAAAGAGCGTTTTATGAAATTAATTTCAAGTAAGAAAAAAGCAATTTTACTTGTTAATGCAAAAGCACAAATAGGTTATAACCTCTCTAAAATTAAACTAAACGCAAATGCAAAATCAAAAACAATTTCTATAACTGATTTTCCACAAGCTGAAATTTTAACTATTGATACAGATTTAAGGTATTATGATAAATCAGAAGGATTATTTAACAAATTTGAAGCGGAAGATCTAACTGCTCTAAACAAAGAAGCCAAACAATTTATTGTAGAAAAAATACCAGAAAGCGGATTGGTAGAAACCGCAAATAAAGAACTTTTAGAAGCTGTAGGCATTATTACCAATTTGGTGGAAACCATAGGCTGGAAAGTAGATTATGCTGCACTTGAACTAGAAACAAGCAAACCTTTAGAACTGAAAAAATAAATTCAAAAACCGCTTCATCAAAGCGGTTTTTGAATTTAACTTACTACTAAATAATTTTTATAGAAAAGTGAGGGCTAACTAATTCGCTTTCCGATGATTTTAAATTAAAAATAATTACCTCATCACCTATTTTAAGTTCTTCTAAGAACTTTTTAGATTGTTTATTTAATGTATTACTATTAGCAATTGAAAGCGTAGGCTTACCTGGGAATTTAATTTTAAAATCAATTATTTTTCCTTTTTGTACCGAAACATTAACACCAGCTAATTCGTCTTTAGTTAATTTTATAATACAACCATCACAAGTAGCTTTTCCATTGATTAAAATGATATTATCATTTTACAATCGCTTATTTATTTCTGTAGAAATATAATATATCTTTTTAGACGAGCTACTCACTTCTGAATCCCTATCAACATCAATATCAACACGTTGAATAGACGCTTTATCTAATTTTAAAATATCTTTATATGGTACAGATTTATTATTCAATATATACGCTGCACCAGGAGGAAAACCTGGAAATTGTTGCGATAATTGTTTTGGATTATAAGAAACTTTATCATTTATTATTTTTTTAGGTGTAGGAGGCATTGGTGGAAACTCTGGAAATTTTTCAGCATTAGCCTTTTGCTCTGGAGACATTAACTTATACAAATAGTTTAATCTTTTAACTTCCTTTAACTTTACAATATTTTGGCTTTTTGGTTGCTCATTGTATTGTTTAGCAAGTGTGTTGTACTCTTTTATTTGTTTTGGAGTTGCTTTTGGTTCTTGAATCGTTGTGCTAAAACTTGATAGTAAAATAGTGAGTATCGGAACCAATAAAACACTTCTAATTAAAATTTTAGATTTTGATGTTTGTGTTTTCATAATGACTAATCGTTTTTTGATTGATGAATAATTAATGGCATTTGCCAATTGAAATTGACTCGCATTTGATGAGTATGCAAGTAAAGTGTTTTGATATTTTTGGGGGTTGATTCCCTTATTAATAACTGCCTGATCTGCTAAAAATTCGTGATTTAACTTTACCGATTTGCTAATAAAAAACAACAAAGGATTAAACCAAAATACAACTTGTAAAAATTCTATTAACAACACGTCGACTGTATGTTTTTGCTTTGCATGCGTTTCTTCATGCAACATGACTTCTTGTGGTATTATACCAGATAAAAAATGTTTTTTATTAAAGAAAATAAAATTCAAAAAAGTGTGTGGCACAACATCTTCATTTATTAAAACAGATGTAATTTTACCTTTTTTAATTTTATGATTGTTCCTAATTTTATAAAAAATAGTCCTCGCGTTTTTTATAAATCGTATTCCAAAAAACAAAACTCCCAAAGCATAAATACTCCATAAAATTATTAGCACATTGTTTTGTGACTCTTCAACCGTTTCAATAGGAAATAGTGGAGTTGAACTAGAAACCATTGTAGGTTGTATTTGGGGTACCAATTCAACATAGGTTGTAAACGTAACAGTAGGTATTAAAAAAGAAACAACCACCGTGGCTATTAAATAAATACGCTTGTACACATGCATGTTTTCTTGCTCCAAAAACAACTTGTAAAAAGCATAAAAAACCAACAAACAAACTCCAGATTTTAACAAGTAATCAAGCATGACTATTTCTTTTTAATTTCACCATCAATAATGGCTTTTAACTCTTCTAACTCCTCCTTAGTTAAGTCTGTTTCTTTTGTAAAAAACGACGCAAATTGAGATGCACTATCATTAAAAAAGTTTTTAATAAGACCGTTCACGTGAGTTGAGAAATAGGCTTCTTTTTTTACAAGAGGGAAATATTCTCTTGATTTTCCATGCAAAGTATATGCTATATATCCTTTATCGGTCATTCTTTTTAGTAAAGTTGCTAAAGTTGTTGTAGCCGGTTTTGGTTCAGGATATTCTTCTAGCAAATCTTTCATAAAAGCCTTTTCGAGCTTCCATAAATTATTCATTACTTTCTCTTCTGTTTTCGATAATTTCATAAAAAAACTATTTTATTACTCTACAAATGTAGAGATAAAAAACATACTCTACAAACGTAGAGCAGTTAAAATTAAAAAAACCGTTCATAACTGAACGGTTTTCAATGTATTGAACTAAGGAATTTATTTACTCAATTCGGTGAAATATTTATAAAACAAAGGAATTGTTTCAATTCCCTTTAAATAATTAAACACTCCAAAATGTTCATTTGGAGAATGGATTGCGTCAGAATCTAACCCGAATCCCATTAAAATTGTTTTGCTTTTTAGTTCTTCTTCAAATAAAGCTACAATTGGTATACTTCCTCCACTACGTTGCGGAATAGGCTTTTTACCAAATGTGTCGTTGTACGCCATACTTGCCGCTTGGTAACCAATATTATCCGTAGGGGTAACATAGCCTTGTCCTCCATGATGTGGGGTAACTTTAACTGTTACACCAGCAGGTGCAATACTTTCAAAATGATTTACAAACAAGTCTGTAATTACTTTCCAATCTTGATTTGGAACTAAACGCATTGAAATTTTAGCATAGGCTTTAGAGGCAATAACTGTTTTGGCTCCTTCACCAGTATAACCACCCCATATTCCGTTTACATCTAGTGTTGGACGAATAGAATTACGCTCATTTGTGGTATACCCTTCTTCACCATAAACAGCATCGATATCCAAAGCTTTTTTATAATTTTCTAATGAGAAAGGTGCTTTTGCCATTTCATCACGTTCTTCACGAGAGAGTTCTTCTACTCCATCATAAAAACCAGGAATGGTAATGTGATTGTTCTCATCTTGTAATGAAGCAATCATTTTTGTTAATATGTTAATAGGGTTTGCTACAGCACCACCATACAATCCAGAATGTAAATCTCTATTAGGACCAGTAACCTCAACCTCAACATAACTTAACCCTCTTAACCCAGTAGTAATTGATGGCGTATCATTCGCAATCATTCCAGTATCTGATATAAGAATTACATCATTTTTTAATTTTTCTTGATTATTTTTTACGAAAACACCAAGGTTTACAGAACCAACCTCTTCTTCGCCTTCAATCATGAACTTTACATTACAAGGAAGCTGATTAGTTTCCGTCATAAACTCCATAGCTTTTACGTGCATATACATTTGTCCTTTATCATCACAAGCTCCACGAGCAAAGATTGCACCTTCAGGATGATTTTCTGTTTTTTTAATTACAGGTT
>CAWVSR010000072.1:0-6718 GCA_963932865.1 uncultured Kordia sp.
CAAACTTGCTCCCGGGAATTGATATTCTTTTTCTAAATATTCAAATAAATAATACAACATATTTTATTTATTTAGTTTTATTAATAATTCTTTTACTATTTTCATATCATCAAAGTCTGACTTTACACCATTTACCTCTTGATAAGTTTCATGCCCTTTACCTGCTATTAAAATAATATCATTATTCCCTGCCATTTGACAAGCTGTTTTTATAGCTTGTTCTCTATTAGCTATTGAAATTGTTTTATGAAAATTCTCAAAAGAAACCCCTTCTTCCATATCTTTTATAATATCATCTGGATCTTCATTACGAGGGTTGTCATTTGTGAAAATAGCTTTATTACTTAATCTTGATGCTATATTCGCCATCTTTGGGCGCTTACTTTTATCTCTATCACCTCCACAACCAACAATTGTAAACAATTGTTCATTTCCAGTTCGTATGGTATTTATTGTTTCAAGAACATTTTTTAAAGCATCTGGTGTGTGAGCATAATCAACTATAGCAGTAATTTTTTTATTTTTCGAAATAACATACTCAAACCTTCCACTTACATTTTCTAGAAGACTTATTAAACGTAAATTTTCGTTCTTTTCTAACCCTAAAAGGTCTCCTGTTGCAAAAATAGCTAACAAATTATATGCATTAAAGCTCCCTATAAGCTTTGCCCACAATTCATTCTCGTTTAATTTTAATAATAATCCAGAAAATTGGTTTTCTAATATTTGTGCTTTATAGTCTGCATAACTTTTCAAGGCATAAGAAACTTTTTTAGCCTTGGTGTTTTGTAACATTATTTCACCATTTTTATCATCTACATTAGTTAAGGCAAAGGCAGTTTTTGGTAATTCATCAAAAAATTGTTTTTTAACATCTCTATAAGCTGCAAACGTATCATGATAATCTAAATGATCATGTGATAAATTTGTAAATATTCCTCCTTCAAACTTTAATCCAGCAGTACGTTTTTGATCAATACCATGCGAACTTACCTCCATAAAACAAAACTCAACTCCTACATCATTCATTAAACTTAAATAATGATTTATGGTTAATGAATCTGGTGTAGTATGTGTTGCTTGGTATTCTTCTTCATCGACTTTTATCTTTACAGTAGACAACAAACCAACTTTATAACCTGCATTTTTAAATTGTTGATATAATAATGAGGCTATTGTTGTTTTACCATTAGTACCCGTAACTCCAATTAGCTTAAGCTTCGTTGATGGATTACCATAGTAATTAGATGCCATTATTGCTAATGCTAAATTTGTATCTGCAACTTGAACATAAGTTATTAATGACTGCTTAAGCTCTGGGATCACTTCACAAACTATTACTTTAGCACCTAAATCAATCGCTTTATCAATATATTTATGACCGTCAACAAGAGTACCTTTTAGTGCCAAAAAAACATCTCCGTTTTCAACTAACCTAGAGTCAAAAGCTATTTTTGAAATTACCACATCTGAACTTCCTATAACAGAATCTAATGCAACTTTGTACAATATGTCTTTTAAATTTCTCATGACAACTCTAATACAATTTCTTTATTATTGACTAGTTTCTCTCCCACATTAAGTGACTGCTTCTTAACTTTACCATTTCCTTTTATAAAAACTTTTAATCCTAAGTTTTCTAAAAACACCAATGCATCCATACCGCTCATACCTAAAACATTTGGAACAAGTTTGTAATCTTTTTGACTTTTCTTGTAAAAAGAATCATACTCTTTACTAAAATAATCGTCTTCTATAGTTGCTATATCAACCTCATCTACCAAAGGAGTATCTGTATAAATTTTCTTTGCAATTGTCTTAAACACTGGGGCCGCTACAACATTACCATAATACCCTATTGATGTTTTTGGTTTATGAATTACTACAATGCAAGAATACTTTGGATTGTCCGCAGGAAAATAACCCGAAAATGAAGCTATATATTGTTTTGGATTATTTTTATTACCGTAATTAGTTCTGCAAGTACCCGTTTTTCCTGCCATTGAAAACTCTTTCGAATAAATATTTTTAGCAGTACCTCTAACAACTACGTTTCGCATCATCTCTTTTACTTTTCCTATTGTTGCATCAGAACAAATTTTAGGGTTTAAAATCTTTTTGTCAAAAACCTTAATAGGGGTACTATTTTTAAAGTTTCTAATTTCTTTTACAAACCTTGGCTTTACCATTTCCCCATTATTTGCTATTGCATTGTAAAATGTTAATACCTGTAAAGGAGTTAACGAAACACCATACCCCCAAGCCATCCATGGCAAAGATATTCCACTCCATAAATTATCATTTGGATGCGGAATAAAAGGTTTCCCTTCTCCTTTAAAATCAAGCCCAAGCTCTTCATTTAAACCCATATTATAAAGTCTATTTACAAATCGTTCGGGGTCGTTCTTAAAACCTTTATGAACAATTTTTACAAAACCTGTATTAGATGAAACTTCAAATGCCCTGGCCGCAGATATTTTACCATATCCTCCGTTTCTTGAATCCCTAACATGCTTCCCATAAAAAGTAAGCACTCCTTTTTCTGTATCAACAACAGTACTAGAATCAATTGCTTTGTCCTCTAAAGCAGCCACCATCACCATTAACTTAAATGTTGAGCCAGGTTCATGAGACTCCCCAACTGCATGATTTAACTGTTCAGAATATTTACCCTTAGAATTTCTTTTTAAATTAGATATTGCCTTAACCTCTCCTGTCTCAGTCTCCATTACCACTACAGTTCCGTGTTCTGCTTCAAATTTTTTCAGCTGGTTCAATAATGCATGATGAGCAATGTCTTGAATATTTACATTAATTGTTGAAATTACATCCAATCCATTTCTAGGCTCAATTTCATTTTCATCATTAATTGGCTTGTATTGACCTTTTGCTATTTTCTGCTTTAAACGCCTACCATCTTCTCCTTCTAAAAACTTTTCTCCAAATGCACCTTCAATTCCAGCACCTGAACCCTTCCAACCAATAGTTCTTCTTGCTATTTCTGCAATTGGATGCTCTCTTATTGTATTTTGCTCGACTATTATCCCTCCTTTATAAGCTCCTAAATTAAATATTGGAAAACTTTTAATTTTTACATAATCAGAATACCCTAAATTTCTTGTAATTAAAGTATATCTGTTTCTAGTTCTTCTTGCTTTACTTAATTTTAACCTATAATATTCTGAAGTTTTTCCAAGTAAAATCGATAAAGAATCACAAAGCGGTTTTAAATTTTTATCAAAGTTTTTTTTAGAAACAGTAACAGCATCAAACCTGATATCATATTTTGGCACTGAAGTAGCTAACAAACTTCCGTCATCTGCATAAATACTTCCTCTATTCGCTTTTACTACAACTTCTTTAATAGTTCTTGATTCCGCTAAAGCCCTGTACTTATCTCCTTCTACAAATTGAACATTAAACAACTTGTATACGATTAATAGCGCAAATACTAAAAAAAGTATTACCACTAAATACAATCTACTTAATATGTTCTTACTTGTCATTGACACTAATGAAAACTATTTAGATATTACTTTTATTTTTTTTGGAGGAACACTAGAAGACTTCAACCCTCTTTTATTCATTTTTACTATAACTTTTGACTCCATTTTTAACTTCATTAATTGAGATCTTAAATCAACATATTCAGACCTTAACTCTTTTACTTTTTTATCTAAATCACCTATTAAAAAAACTTTTTTCTCTGTATGATGAGAACTTGCTATCATCACCAACAGCAGCAATACTGAAAAACCAATGAATCGCCAGTTTTTAAAAGCATCATCATCAACTAAAAAACGTCCTTTTAATATATTTAATAACTTATTTTTCAATTCTCTCAGCTATTCTAAGCTTTGCACTTCTAGCTCTATTATTAACTCTAATCTCTTCAGTAGACGGTAAAATCAATTTCCCTTTCTTTTTAAATGGCACAGATATATTACCATAGAAATCTTTTTCAGGCTCTCCTTCAAACAAACCACTTCTAATAAATCGTTTCACCAACCTATCCTCTAGAGAATGATATGAAATCAAACTCAATCGCCCCCCTTTATCTAAAATATCTGGCGACTGCATTAGCAATTCTTCAATCACTAATAACTCTTGATTAACCTCTATACGAATAGCTTGAAATATTTTTGCCAATACTTTGTGCTCTGCATGTTTTGGTAAAAACTGAGCAACTATATCTTTCAAATCAGCAATTGTATTTATTTTTTCATCTCTCGAAGAAATTATTTTAGAAGCAATAGCTTTCGCATTTGTTAATTCTCCATAAACAGAAAACATTCTTCTAAGTTCTTCTTCTGAATAATTATTCACTACATCATGAGCTGAATTTTTTATTTTTTTACTCATTCGCATATCAAGATCTGCGTCAAAACGGATTGAGAATCCTCTACCCGCCTCATCAAATTGATGGGAAGAAACTCCAAAATCACCAAGTATACCATCAACCTTTCTTACCCCATGAAAACGCAAGAAACGCTTGATAAATCGAAAATTTTCGTGAATAAGCGTAAATCGCTCATCTTTAATAGCGTTTTTAACAGCATCCTCATCTTGATCAAAAGCAAAAAGCTTCCCCTTACTACTTAACCTAGATAGTATCTCTCTAGAATGACCTCCTCCACCAAAGGTAACATCTACGTATATGCCATCCGGATTAATATTTAACCCATCAACACTCTCTTTTAATAATACAGGATTATGATATTCCATTAAACTCATCGTTTTTATCACCCATTACTTCTTCTGCTAAATCTGCAAAATCAACAGTAGCGTCGTTTATTGCTGTTTCATATTTTATTTTATCCCAAACCTCAAGTATATTTCCTGCGGAAGAAATAACTATTTCTTTTTCCAAACCAGCGTAACCTAATAAATCCTTAGCCACAAGCAACCGTCCTGAAGCATCTAAATCAACGATTTTCAAACCAGCAGTCAACCTTCTAATAAAATCATTGTTTTTCCTGTCAAATCTATTTAACTTGCTCACTTTATGCATTACCTCATCCCACTCATCCATCGGATACAATTCTAAGCAAGGTTGAAAAACCGATCTTTTTAGTATAAATCCTTTTTCAACAATAGGCAACAATTGCTTTTTCAATGCACTAGGCAAGGTCAAACGCCCCTTAGCATCGATTTTACACTCATATGTCCCTATTAAGTTGACCATTAAATTCTTTAATTGTATTATAATTCAAAGATATAAAGAATTCCTCCACCTTTTACCACAAGCCCCCACTTTGTTAATAAGTTTTACCACAACACATAAAAACAAGAGTAAACATTAGACTGTTAGCGTATTAAAAACCTAAACTAGCTTAAATAAGAGCTACTTAAAAACTCAAAAATCACAGCTATTGGAAGTAAAAAAAAAAGTGTAAATTTGCTGAAAACTACAAAAGCATTTATAGTTCTGTAGAACATAACCAATATGAAATTTAAATTAAAAAAAGATAAAGAATTTAATTTTATTGAAGCTGGCGAAGGCACTCCAATTATAGTATTACACGGACTAATGGGAGGGCTAAGCAACTTTGAAGGAGTCACTAATTTTTTCCCAGAAAAAGGCTACAAAGTAATTATCCCCGAACTACCTATATACTCGATGTCTTTAATTAAGACAAACGTAAAGAGTTTTGCTAATTACGTAAAAGATTTTCTAGACTCTAGAGAATTAACAGATGTAATATTACTTGGGAATTCTTTAGGAGGACATATTGCGTTATTGTTTTCAAAAATGTATCCGGAATACGTCAAAGGCCTTGTTATTACTGGGAGTTCTGGACTATACGAAAGTGCTATGGGAAGCGGATACCCAAAAAGAGGAGATTATGAATTCATCAAAAAGAAAGCGGAAGACGTATTTTACGATCCAAAAACCGCTACTAAAGAAATGGTTGATGAGGTTTACGACACCGTAAACAATAGACATAAACTAATCCGTACACTAGCAATAGCAAAGAGTGCAATAAGACATAATATGGCAAAAGATTTGCCAAAAATGAAACAACCAACCTGCATTATTTGGGGGAAAAATGATAAAGTTACTCCTCCCAATGTAGCTGACGAGTTTCATGAATTACTACCTGACTCTGATTTGTATTGGATTGACAAATGTGGTCATGCTGCAATGATGGAAATACCAGACACATTCAACAAAATACTTGATGAATGGCTTACAATGAAAAAATTATAATTCAGAATTAACAATTTAAAATTAGTTGTCTAAAAATGAAAATTAAATCTGCTGAGTTTATAATTAGCAATTCTTTAGTTGCAAAATGCCCCAAAGATCGCATTCCAGAATACGCTTTTATTGGACGCTCTAATGTTGGTAAATCTTCATTAATCAACATGCTGACCAACAAAAAAAGCTTAGCTAAAACTTCTGGAAGACCCGGAAAAACTCAACTCATAAATCACTTTTTAATTAACAAGGAATGGTTTTTAGTGGATTTACCCGGTTATGGCTATGCAAGGGTTTCAAAAAAATCAAAAAAAACTTTTCAGAAATTTATAACTGATTATTTTGAAAGAAGAGAACAAATGGTTTGCGCTTTTGTTTTGGTTGACTGTAGACATGAACCTCAAAAAGTAGATTCAGAATTTATGGAATGGCTTGGTATGAATCAAGTGCCCTTCAATATTGTTTTTACCAAAGCAGACAAACTAAAACCAGAAGCTTTAAAAAGAAACATTGCAG
>CAWVSR010000073.1:0-6656 GCA_963932865.1 uncultured Kordia sp.
ACTTCAAGCTGCGTTATTGAATCGGTAATTAAGTTGTTTATGGCAATATTGTTGCTGTGAACTTTAATTTTAGTTATTTGTTTGGTTTCACTGGTAGAAAAATAGGCTTTAACATCAAGCGGTTTGGGGTAGTCATTTTGCGTATTGATGCTGTCATAAAGTGAAATAATAGCTTCGTTATCAGTTTCAATTTTGTAGGTTTCTAATATTTTAATTCGATATAATGGTATTAATTTATACTCATCATTAATAAAAAACTCAGCATCATTGTTGAATACGAATGGATAAGGTTCTTTTGTAATTTTTGTAACTGCAGGGGTAAACTTTGGCAAGGTGTTTAAATAACGAATAACCTTACTATTAAAATAGTTGTTAGTTGTATTTACTAATGTTTTATTTGTGATGACTTGCCCGCTTTTATCAATAATTATTTCATAATTAAACTCTATATAGTCTCCTGGTTTTAATACTCTTTTTATAAATTCAGGGCTTAATTTTTCAGAAAGGAAAAATTGTATTTTGTCCTTTATATCTTGTTTTTTTTTAGTAGCAGTTTGATGAATATAACTTCCATTATAAGTAGGAATACTTTTACTGTCTATTGAAAATTGAGACAATGCAATATTTGAAAATATAAAAGCAACTAAAGTGATTATTTTTTTCATAATTTATACAGCAACTTTCCCTTTAATTCCAGGATGAGGATTGTAATTAAGTAATTCAAAATCTTCAAAAGTAAAGCCTGTAATGTCTTTAATTTCAGGATTAATATTCATTATAGGGAGTTCTCTTGTTTCTCTTGATAATTGTAAATCAAATTGTTCTTTATGGTTGTTGTATATGTGTGCATCTCCAAATGTGTGTACAAAATCTCCTACCTCTAAATCACAAACTTGGGCTATCATCATTGTTAGCAGGGCATATGAAGCTATGTTAAAAGGGACTCCTAAAAAAATATCGGCACTGCGTTGGTATAATTGACAAGATAATTTTCCATCAGCTACGTAAAATTGAAAAAAGGCATGGCATGGCGGTAAGGCTGCTTTATTATTAGCAACATTCTCGCTAAAAGAGACAGAAGTGTCTGGAAGTACAGATGGGTTCCAGGCAGCTACTAACATTCTTCTGCTGTCTGGGTTGTTTTTAATTGTGTTTATAACGTCTTGTAATTGATCAATATCATCACTATTCCAATTACGCCATTGATGTCCGTATACAGGTCCTAAGTTTCCGTTTTCATCAGCCCAGTCATTCCAAATTTTCACACCATTTTCTTGAAGATATTTAATATTTGTATCTCCTTTTATAAACCATAGCAATTCATGAATTATCGATTTTAAATGCAATTTCTTTGTAGTTACCATAGGGAAACCTTCACTTAAATCAAATCGCATTTGATAACCGAAAACACTTTTAGTGCCTGTTCCAGTTCTATCACCTTTTTCATTTCCGTGTTCTAAAACATGCTTTACTAAATCAATATACTGCTTCATTATTTGTGTGTTGTATTAGGCTACTAAATTATAAAAAAAAGCGTAACGTCCAATGTGTTTATTTCTATGTTTTAAAATATATTAATATTTACTATTACCCAATGATCATTCCAGCAATTGTTGCTGAAATTAAAGATACTATTGTGCCTCCAATTAATGCTTTTATACCTAGTTTAGATAGTTTTTTTCGCTGATTGGGTGCTAGAGAACCTATCCCTGCTATTTGTATTCCTATTGAAGCAAAATTTGCAAAACCACACAACATGTAAGTAGCCATAATAACAGACTTGTTGTAGGAAAGATGTGTTGTGTTTGAAGTGTTTTTTAGTTCAGCTAACTGAATGTATCCAACAAACTCACTTGCTGCTAATTTAACACCCAATAATTGTCCCATTAACGCCATATCTTCTTTAGCAATTCCTATAAGCCACATTAATGGAGAAAAAGCATAGCCTAAAATCATTTCTAAGGATAAGTTTTCATAAGGTGTGTTTATATTTATCCAATAATTCATTCCGCCAATAGCACCAATTTTTTCAAAGCCAAAATTTATCATTGCAATAAATGATACGAATACGAGTAGCATAGCACCAACATTTACTGCTAACTTCAATCCTTCTGTTGTTCCGGTTGCAATAGCATCTAAAACATTTGTTCCTATTTTTTCTGATGAAACCGATAGTGTGTTATTTACTTTTTGAGTTTGCGGATAAAGTATTTTTGAAATTACAATTGCTCCAGGCGCTGCCATTACGGATGCTGCTAATAAATGTTGTGCATAAAATAGTTTTAAGGTTTCGTCATTACCTCCTAAAAAACCAATATAGGCAGCTAATACAGCTCCTGCAACTGTAGCCATACCGCCAACCATCACTAAAAGTATTTCAGACCCATTCATTTTTTCTAAATAAGCTTTAATTAAAAGTGGTGCTTCGGTTTGGCCTAGAAAAACATTTCCTGCGACACTTAAACTTTCGGGTCCTGAAATGCCTAAAACCTTACTTAGGATAAACCCCATTGCTTTAACTGTTTTTTGAATGATACCTAAATAAAATAATAGCGATGTTAGGGCAGAGAAAAAAAGGATTGTTGGTAAAACTTGAAACGCAAAAATGAATCCATAGGATTCAACATTAATTATTTCACCAAACACAAATTCACTACCAGCCTGGGTAAAATTTAATACTTGTATAAATATTTTTCCAATAAACTCGAAAATAAATTTAACAAAAGTTACTTTCAATACGCAAATGGCTATTAATAATTGAAAAAAAACACCAAGACCAACAGTTTTCCAATTAATATTTTTTTTATCATTACTTAAAAGAAAAGCAATAAGTAGTAACGAAATCATTCCTAAAACGCCCCTCCACAGACTGTTGATTGTAAACCCTTTACTTGGAATGATACTTTTGTTAGTTGTGCTTTTAGTCTTTGAATTTAAGTTGTTGTATAATTCTTTTTTGAGAATGTATGTTGTTTCGCCTTCTTTTAAAACTAAAGTAGAGTCAGTATGTTCTGTAATTCTATACCGCCTAATAGTATCTGTAGGTTTTGTGTGATGTAAATAGAGAATTTTGTCCTGCAGCAAATATTCTCCTTCTGCTTCAAAATTATTTTCGGAGATTAGTTTGTAAGTAAAATAATTATTTTTGAGATGTAAATAGTTAGTTTCATTTTTAGGGATTACAATCTTTGTATGTTTGTTTTTAACATCGTGAAAAACCCAATTTTGGTCAATATTTTGTCCAACGGAAATTGTACTAATTAAAATAAAGAAGCATTTCAAAAAATATTTCATAATACTTATTGTAAATTAAAAAGAACAACAAATAGTAAAGTATTACTGGCTATTGTTCTCTTTTAGAAATTTCATCTCTAATTCTTACAGCAGTTTCATAATCTTCATTATTTACGGCTTCTCCCAATGCTTCATTTAATTCCTTTAAAGTTAAATGAGAATGGTTTGATGTATTTGTGTCTTGTTCTTCAAAAACAATGTCTTCATTTAGGACATCTTCTGGTTCACCATCTTTAGCAGGAAGGTTTAAAAAAATTCCAGCTTTATCTAGGATGTTTTTATAAGTAAAAATAGGTGCGTTAAAACGAAGTGCTAATGCAATAGCATCAGATGTTCTCGCATCAATAATTTCTTCTATTTTATCTCTTTCGCAAATTATACTGGAATAGAAAACCCCATCCACTAATTTATGAATGATAACCTGTTTAACAACGATTTGAAACCTATCAGAAAAGCTTTTAAACAAATCATGTGTAAGTGGTCTAGGTGGTTTTATTTCTTTTTCTAATGCAATTGCAATTGACTGTGCTTCAAAAGCGCCAATAACAATGGGTAGTTTTCTTTCGCCATCTACTTCAGTTAAAATAAGTGCATAGGCACCATTTTGTGTTTGGCTATAAGATATTCCTTTAATATTAAGTCGTACTAAACTCATCGGTATAATTTAAGAGACGTTAAGTTTTCGTATTAACATCAATTGGGTAAAACAAAAAAGCTATCTAAATTTAGGACGCTATTGGTCTTAAATTTAGATAGCCCTACAATGGCACAATTTATAAAAAAATTATGCGTTTTGCAGTTTAAAAGCTTTTAATTTTTCAATTAGTGTTGGAACAACCTCAAAAGCATCACCAACAATACCATAATCAGCAGCTTTAAAGAAAGGTGCTTCAGCATCAGTATTAATAACTACTTTTACTTTTGAAGCATTAATTCCTGCTAAATGTTGTATTGCTCCAGAAATACCTATTGCAATATATAAATTGGAAGCAACCGGTTTTCCGGTTTGTCCAACATGTTCGTTATGTGGTCTCCATCCTAAATCAGATACTGGTTTAGAGCAAGCTGTAGCTGCACCAAGTACATTAGCAAGCTCTTCTATCATTCCCCAATTTTCAGGGCCTTTTAAACCTCTACCTGCAGAAACAACAACTTCAGCATCAGCAATAGTTACTTTACCTGTTGCCTTATCAACACCTGTTACTTTTGTGTTTAAATAAGCATCATTAATAGAAGCTTCAAAGTTTTCTTGAGTTGTATTTACTTTATTTTCTTTTAAACCAAATGCATTTTTAGCTAAAGCGATTACTTTATGATTACTTGTAATTTCTGTAATACTAAAAGCTTTATTTGAAAAAGCAGTTCTTTTAACTTTAAATGGTGCTGTACTTTCTGGTAATGCAATTACATTTGAAGCGTATCCGGCATTTAAGTTACTTGCTACTAAAGGGGAAAGATATTTTCCGTTAGTAGAGGAAGACATTACGACTAAAGTTGCATTTTCTTTTTCTGCAGCTTGTTTAACTACGTCAGCATAAGCCTTTGCATTAAAACTTTCTAAACTTGAGTTGGCAACTGTTAGTAATTTGTCTACACCATATAAAGATAAATCCGTACTATCTGAAGCATTAATAGCAACAGCAGTAAGTGTTGTACCTAGTGTATTTGCAATTTCCTTTGCATATGAAGCTACTTCTAAAGTAGCTTTGTTGAATTTTCCGTTATTTGATTCAGCGAATATTAAAACAGACATGATTTGTTATTTTATTAAATTAAAGAAATAAACGAGTCTTTTTTAGATTAAAAAATAGGATCTAAATTACTTTTGCCTCGTTGTGTAATAAACTTATTAATTCGTCAATATTATCAGAGCTTACAAGCTTTACAGCAGATTTTTCTTGAGGCTTTTCAAAACTTAAAGCATTTGTTTGACTGTTTTCACTAATAGCCTCTATAACCTGTAAAGGTTTTTTTCTAGCCATCATAATTCCTCTCATATTTGGAATACGTAAATCACTTTCTTCAACCAGTCCTTTTTGTCCACCTATAATTAGAGGTAGATTAGTACTAATTGTTTCATTACCTCCGTCAATTTCTCTAATGGCCGTAGCATTATTTCCGTCAAGTTCTAAAGAGGTACAAGCATTTACGAAATTATAATCAGTAAATCCAGCTAACATTCCTGGAACCATACCACCGTTATAGTCTAAAGATTCTTTTCCAGCTATAACTAAATCATAATTTCCGTTTTTGATAACTTCTGCTAGTTGTTTGGCAACAAAAAAACCATCTTTGGCTTCTGCATTAATTCTAATAGCATTATCTGCTCCAATTGCTAAGGCTTTTCGAAGAGTTGGTTCAGAATCTGGTCCTCCTACATTAACAACAGTTACAGTTGCAGGGTTCTTTTCTTTTAAAAACATAGCTTTTGTTAATCCAAATTCATCATTTGGATTGATTACAAATTGTACTCCATTGGTGTCAAATTCTGTGTCACCGTTTGTGAAGTTAATTTTTGATGTAGTGTCTGGAACGTGACTAATACAGACTAATATATTCATAATATTTATATTAAAAAGTTGAAATAATTTTTAAGAACTCAAATATACAGCTAATTTTTAAAAATATCTACTGTGCGCGCATAATAAAATTATTGTATTTTTTGAAGAATAAATTTCTTGAATTGTCTACTTTTGTATGTTTTTAAAAATTAAATAATATTATTAATGAGAACAATTCAGTTTAGAGAAGCAATATGTGAGGCGATGAGTGAGGAAATGCGCAGAGATGAATCTGTGTATTTGATGGGAGAAGAAGTTGCAGAATATAATGGAGCATATAAGGCATCTAAAGGGATGTTGGATGAATTTGGAGAAAAAAGAGTAATAGATACGCCAATTGCAGAACTTGGTTTTGGTGGTATTGCTGTTGGATCTACAATGACGGGAAATAGACCGATTGTAGAGTATATGACTTTTAATTTTTCATTAGTTGGTATTGACCAAATTATTAATAATGCAGCAAAAATCAGACAAATGTCTGGTGGACAATTTCCTTGTCCGATTGTTTTTAGAGGACCTACAGGTTCAGCAGGACAACTAGGAGCTACGCATTCTCAAGCGTTTGAAAACTGGTTTGCTAACACTCCAGGTTTAAAAGTTGTTGTACCTTCAAATCCATATGATGCAAAAGGTTTATTGAAAGCAGCTATTCGTGATAATGACCCTGTTATTTTTATGGAATCTGAGCAAATGTATGGAGACAAAGGGGAAGTGCCAGATGGAGAGTATGTTTTGCCAATAGGTGTTGCAGATGTTAAGCGTAAAGGAACGGATGTAACAATTGTATCTTTTGGTAAGATC
>CAWVSR010000074.1:0-6626 GCA_963932865.1 uncultured Kordia sp.
AAAAAATGAAAAAAAAATTATACTTATAATTAATACACTAAGTATCATTATTAGTTTTGTTTTTTTTTTTAAATTAAAATCGATTACACAATTATTAATTGTGATTCCGCTACTTTTATCAATTTTTTATACAATTTCATTTGGCAATAAAACTCTTCGAAATATTGAAGGATTAAAAATATATGTGGTAGGGATTACATGGTCAATTGTTACTGTATTGCTTCCAATTAAAGAGTTTGATTTAGAGTTCTCTGAAGAGGTGTATTTGGTTTTTTTACAAAGATTTTTATTTATAATAGCATTGATATTACCCTTTGAAATAAGAGATTTATCTTTAGATTCAATGAAGTTAAAGACAGTGCCTCAAAAAATAGGGACACAAAAAACAAAAATTTATGGTTTTGTTTTACTTTTACTTTTTTTTAGTTTAGAGTATTTTAAATTTAAGCCTTTGTTCCTGACTTCATTGACTGTACTTATAGTTACGTTACTTTTTTTATTATACTCAAATGAGAGGCAATCTAAGTATTATTCAAGTTTTTTTGTTGAAGGAATTCCTATATTTTGGTATATATTATTAATGGTTTTTTAACTCTTTATTAAATTTAATTTTTAGATCAGATTTAGTTTTATTACCCATGCAGTTTATCTGATTTTCATTAATTAACTGAGTTAATTTTTTATTTCGTTTTACATAGGATCTTGTAATATTGCAATAAGCGTATCTAAAATTAAGTTTTAACTGATCCCACCAATTACATTCATTATATTGTAATTTGTCACAGATATATTTAGCTTCATCACAATCAATGAAGAATTTATTGTTTTTACTTTTCATCTTCATTCCCACCAACGTGTTTGATTAATTATCTTTTTCATAATATTATTATCTTAATTTGTTATTTAAACCAAGTTTCATCAAGGCAACTAGCTAAAGTAGTTCTGGCCCTGTGAATGATAACCCAAAGGTTAGACGTAGATATATTAAATTCATTACAAATCGCCTCAGTATCATAGTTTTGAATTGTTTTCATTTTAAATATTTCAGCTTGTTTTTGTGGTAATTTTTCTAGGCAATTATGAATGGCTATACCAAGCTCTTCATTTTCAAGAGAGTTTTCTGCATTTTTTCCAAAAGGATCTGCAACTCGCTCTTCTAGCCAATTTCCTTCAGATTCTCCTTCATTGTAATTAATCCGAACTTCTGCTTTGCCTTTATGGGAGTTTATTTTTCGATAATGATCAATGATTTTTCTTTTTAAAATAGAAACAAGCCATGTTCTTTCTGATGCATCTCCTTTAAAGTTCTTTGCCGATTTTAATCCTGAAAAAAATGTTTCTTGAACCAAGTCTTCTGCAATATCTCTATCGCTAACTCGAGTTATAGTATAGTTGAAAAGATAATCTGCATAACTATCAATCCATTTATTAGGATCTAGTTGATGTTTTGGCATTGATTGAGTTTTAATTACTTCAAAAGTAAGAAATATATATATTAAACTCTTTAAAATAATTTATAAGTAAATGATTTCAAAGGGAGTTGAGTTTAAGACTAAAACTATTTGAGCTTAAATAAGTTTATAATATTTAACACAAATAATTTTAGTCATTTTTTATAAATTGTTATTTTAATAGACCAGCTCTTTTAAGTAAGGCTTCTGGCTTAGGAGCAGCGCCTCTGAATCTTTTATATAAAGTCATTGGATGTTCTGTTCCTCCTTTGCTTAAAATATTGTCAGCAAATTTTTTTCCTATTTCAGGATTAAAAATCCCGTTTTCTTGAAAAGCTTGAAAGGCATCAGCATCTAATACCTCAGCCCATTTATAGCTATAATATCCAGAAGAATATCCGCCTTGAAAAATATGAGAGAAAGCAACACTCATACAGTTTTCTTCTACGTCAGGAAACAATGATGTATTGCTAAATGCTGATTTTTCAAATGTTTTAACATTATTTATTTTTTCAGGAGCATCACTAGCATGCCATGCCATATCAAGCATTCCAAAGCTCAATTGACGAACAGTTGCCATACCTTCTTGAAAATTTGCTGAGGCTTTTATTTTCTCAACATATTCCATTGGTATTGTTTCTCCCGTTTGATAATGTTTTGCAAATAAATCCAAACATTCTTTTTCGAAACACCAGTTTTCTAGTATTTGACTTGGTAATTCCACAAAGTCCCAATACACATTTGTACCTGACAAGCTAGGGAAAGTGGTGTTTGCTAGCATACCATGAAGACCATGGCCAAATTCATGAAATAAAGTAGTTACTTCGCTAAATGTTAGTAATGAAGGTTTGGTGTCTGTAGGTTTTGTAAAATTACAAACATTTGAGATATGAGGACGTTCATTAATATTATTTTTAATTTTTTGTCCTTTGAAAGAAGTCATCCAGGCACCATTTCTCTTCCCTTTTCTAGGGTGAAAATCTCCATAAAATAAAGCTACAAAATTGTCATTATGATCAGTGACATTGTAAGTTTTTACATCTTCATGATAGGTGTCAATAGTATTTATTTGTTTGAAATTTAAACCAAACAACTTTTTAGCAACCGTAAAAGCACCTTCTATTACATTTTCTAGTTTAAAATAAGGTTTTAGTTTTTCATCATCTAAGTTGAATAACTTCCTTTTTAATTTTTCAGAATAATATGCACTATCCCATTTTTCTAAATAGTCAATTTGATCTATTGTTTTTGCAAATTTTTCTAGTTCTTTAAATTCTTTAAGAGCAAAAGGTTTTGCTTTTTCTAATAACTCATTCAAGAAAGTGTTAACCTTTTCAGGAGACCCAGACATGCGTTCTTCTAGTATGAAATGAGCATGTGTTTTATATCCTAGTAATTGAGCCCGTTGAAAGCGTAAATTAGCTATTTTAAGTACAGTTTCTTCATTGTTTTCGTTGTTTTGTTGAAACCCTCTAGCTCCAAATGCAAGGGCTAATTTTTTACGTTGTTCACGAGATGCGGCATATTTCATAAAAGGTACGTAGCTTGGATGATCTAAAGTGAAAATCCATCCTTTTTTACCTTTTTGCAAAGCAATTTTATTTGCAGCCTCAAGAGTTCCTTCTGGTAATCCTTTGATGTCATCAGGATTTGTTAAATGTAATTCGTAAGCATTTGTTTCTGCTAAAATATTTTCTCCAAAGGTTAATTTTAGAGTAGATAATTCTTTGTCAATTTTTCGTAACGTCTCTTTTTTAGTTTCGGAGAGATTAGCGCCATTTCTAGAAAACCCCTTATATTTTTTATTTAATAAAGTATGTTGTTCTGCAGTTAGTGAATCATTACTTTTGTTAAAGACATCGCTTACTCTTTTAAAAAGCTCTGCATTTAAAGCAATATCATTACTGAGTTCAGATAGCATAGGCGATACTACTTGTGCAATTTTCTGAATGCTATCATTTGTTTCTGCTGAATTTAAATTAAAAAACAAACTTGAAATACGGTCCAATTGCTCCCCTGAATAATCAAGTGCTGCTATAGTGTTTTCAAATGTGGCTGCGTCTTTATTATTAGTTATTGCATTTATTTCTTCCTTTGCTAATGCAATAGCATGCTTAAATGCGGGTAAATAGTCTTCATTTTTAATTTTTGAAAACGGTATAATGTCAAATTGATCTAATAATAAATTCGGTATCATTGTTATATTATTTTAATAAATAAAAATCACTATTTTAACTTGTTTGTTTTTATAATTTATTTCAAAAATCACTTATAATTAGATAGGATTAATAAAATAACAATGGTCGATATAAATAGTTTTTTTATCTATAGTTTTATCTTATTCGTCGATTTATTGATAATTAGTATTTATAAAAAATATAAATTTATAAAGTGTTAGCAAATTTTTACCCCAAGTAAAAATTATTTCAAACTTTTTTTGATTAAAAATAGCCTTTAACTAAAGGCTATTTTTTTACTTCTTCTGCTCCTTTTAATACTTTTTGTTTTAAACCTTCTTTATAAATTATAATTTTGTCAAGTACACATTTGTCAGATGCACCAATTATTTGAGCTGCTAAAATTCCTGCATTTTGCGCGCCATCTAATGCAACAGTAGCAACGGGTACTCCTCCAGGCATTTGTAATATTGATAATACAGAGTCCCATCCGTCAATTGAATTTCTTGATTTTACAGGTACACCTATTACAGGTAATGGAGATAATGAAGCAACCATCCCAGGCAAGTGTGCAGCTCCTCCAGCGCCGGCAATAATAACTTTAATACCTCTTGAATGAGCATTTTTACTGTAGTCAAAAAGTTTTTCGGGTGTTCTATGAGCAGAAACAATATCTACTTCTATTTCAATATCAAAACCTTCTAAAATATCTATTGCTTGCTGCATGATTGGAAGGTCGCTAGTACTTCCCATTATAATTCCTACTTGTGGCATATGTTGGTGGTGTTTATTTACTAATAACTTTAATTGTTTCTTTAACTTTTTGAGCAATTTTTCTTGCTACTGAAATATCATTATTTACAATAGTAACATGTCCCATTTTTCTGAATGGTCGAGTTTGTTTTTTTCCATAAATATGAGGAGTAACTCCATCCATAGCAAGAATTTCACTCATATTTTCATATACTACATCACCAGCATATCCTTCTGCTCCAACCAAATTTACCATAATGCCTCCTGTTTTGCTATCTGGATTTCCTAGTGGTAAATCTAAAATAGCTCTAATGTGCTGTTCGAATTGAGAGGTGTAAGATGCTTCAATAGTTTGATGGCCTGAATTATGTGGTCTTGGAGCAACTTCATTAACTAATATTTCATCTTCTTGAGTTTGAAATAATTCTACAGCTAATAAACCAACATGCCCTATTTTTTCTGAAACCTTTAAGGCAATATCAATAGCTTTTTGGCTAACGTTTTTTGAAACTCTTGCAGGGCAAATAACATATTCTACTTGATTAGCTTCAGGGTGAAATTCCATCTCTACTACAGGATAGTTTTTCATTTCGCCAGAAGGATTTCGAGTTACAATAACTGCTAGTTCATTTTTGAAAGGAACCATTTCTTCAGCAATACATTCTGTATTCGGTAAATCAATTAAATCTTCAATTTTCCGAATTACTTTTACTCCATTTCCATCATAACCAAACTGTGCTGCTTTCCAAACAAATGGTAATTCAAGTCCACCATTTTTAATAGCATCATGAATTTCAGAGGAGAAAGCAAACCTAACAAATGGTGCTGTAGGAATATTATTATCAGTATAAAATAGTTTTTGTGTTGCTTTATTTTGAATAATACTTAAGGTTTTACTAGAGGGATATACAACAGTACCTTCTTGTTCTAGTTTCTGTAAGGCTTCAATGTTAACACTCTCAATTTCAAAAGTTAGCACATCGACATCTTTGCCAAACTTATAAACAGTGTCGAAATCTAATAAATCACCTTGCGTAAAATGATTTGCATATGCTTTGCATGGCGCATCTATTGAAGGGTCAATAACATGAGTTTGAATGTCTAATTTATTGGTTTCTCGAAGTAGCATGCGTCCTAACTGCCCGCCACCAAGTATACCTAATTTAAAATTTGAAGAAAAGTATGTCTTCATAATTATATGTTATATTATTGTGTTTTATATGCAAAAGTACATTAATTATTTTATGAGTTTCTAAAAATGCGAATCAAAAGAATAGAAAACTTAATCAATTGAGTATCTTTGCATTTTTCAAAAATGTATTATACATTGTCATTAATATTATATAATTTTAACTAAAACAATAAAGTATTGCCTCATGAAAATTAAACTTCACGATAAATATTTTAAACCATTTATATCTGCAAAGGAAATAGATGAAGCTTTAAATAAAATGGTAGCAGAAATAGCTGCAGATCTTGGAGATGTTATACCCATATTTATAGGGGTTCTTAACGGGTCGTTTATGGTAGTAAGTGATTTTGTGAAAAAATATCCGAAACCATGTGAGGTAAGTTTTGTGAAAATTGCTTCGTATGATGGGGTAGAGTCTACAGAAGATATTAAGCACTTAATCGGATTAAACGAAAATGTTTCAGGTAGAACAGTTGTTATTATTGAAGATATTATAGATACTGGAAATACACTAGAATCTATTTATGATATTTTCAGAAACAAAGGAGTTAAAGATTTGCGTATTGCAACTTTGTTTCACAAGCCAGAGGCTTTTAATAAAGATTTAAAAATAGATTATATAGGTTTAAAAATCCCAAATAAATTTATAGTAGGTTATGGCCTTGATTATAACGGGTTGGGAAGAGATTTACCAGAAATTTATCAAATAAAAAACACACAAAAGATGACAAATATTGTTTTATTCGGAAAGCCTGGTGCTGGAAAAGGAACACAAGCAGAATTTTTAAAAACAAAATATAATTTAGTACATATTTCTACTGGTGATGTTTTTCGTTTTAATATGAAAAATGATACTGAATTAGGAAAGTTAGCTAAATCTTTTATTAATGAAGGCCAATTAGTGCCGGACTCGGTTACTATCGATATGTTACAGGCAGAAGTGGAAAAAAACACGGATGCTAATGGTTTTATTTTTGATGGTTTCCCAAGAACTACAGCACAAGCAGAAGCATTAGATGCTTTTTTAGAATCTAAAGAAATGGAACTTTCAGG
>CAWVSR010000075.1:0-6420 GCA_963932865.1 uncultured Kordia sp.
CTCGTTGTTTCGCTAAGCGGATGCAAACCTACAACCTTTTTTTATTCTGACAATGATTTTTGAAAATTTATTTAAAAGTTTTTTACTCTTAAAAATCAAACCAAAATCAACATCTTAAAGAACTTTCTTAACTCACAAACTTGTTTCGCTAAGCGGATGCAAACCTACAACCTTTTTAATTCCTCGCAATGAATTTTTCGATGTTTTTTTTAAAGTTTTTTTAAACCTTAATCTTATCTTAAAACACATTATTCAATGAACATCTTGCTACTAAAACCTCGTTAAAAACTTAGCTGTATTGCGGGTGCAAAGCTACTACCTTTCTTGCTTTATAACCTAACTTTTCAATGCCTTTTTTTAAAGTATTTCTCTATCCACTGAAAATGTGAGTGTTGTACTTTTAATTTAGGACAATGAAAATAACAATTATATATGAAACAGCAAAATAATAATCAAATTAACCACAAAACACTTCTTTAAACCTATTTAAGCAACCACTTGTCTGATAATTCAAAGTAGTCAAATTTTAATGCATGCTTCTGTCTTTTTAGTATTCCATCATTAAAAGATCGCATTAATATATCTTCAATATAATAATCTTCATGACTATTCTCTGGGTCATACATTTCTTTAAGAGATATATTAAACATGCTTGCTGTTGAATTATACCAAAACGCCCTCCATCCACTTCGTAAATCTTTTATTAATTCAAAAGCTGTCTCACCAGTTTGACGATGAATTAACTTTATTAATATCTGACCTTCTGTTCTTGTGAATTTTTTTAATTTTTCAGAAAACTCTTCCTCAATATACTTCTGAATTTGTTTTGTATATTTTTTTTGTTTTCGCTTACTAACTATATTTATTAAACTATCTTGTAAATCAGTTAAACGATCTGAAGCCATTTTTGCATAAGGATAAACCTTTCTCACCTTTCTTCTTAAAATGAGATATTTAATTCTATCTTTTTTATTAGAAAATTTAATTTTCTTTAACATTACAACATCATCCAATCCAATAGCACCATCATATATAGAATCTCCTTTTATTAAAAAATATTCTTTATCAATAGTATCGCTTATCTTTTCATTTTGATCTTGTGCAGATAGCAATAGTGGAAACAGTAGTAGATTTATAATTGTAAAAAAATTCATTTGTATATTTTTGAGTGTTTACCACTAATATTATACCAAAACTACTAAATAAATATTTGATTCAAATACGCTTCGTATATTTTAAATCATTGAAACAATAAACACTTGTTCTAACTAAATAGTCTATGAATAAAAATTGTATACTACTATCAAAATAATTACTTTAGCATTCAATAAAAAAATAAGAAAATGGCAGAGAAGTCTATATTAAATAAAAAATCGATTGAATTTTTAGAAAAGTACCTCAATAATGCAGCACCAACAGGATATGAATGGGAAGGGCAAAAAATATGGATGGAATACCTTAAGCCTTATGTAGATGAATTTATTACAGATACTTACGGAACAGCTGTTGGTGTAATTAATCCTGATGCTAAATTTAAAGTAGTCATTGAAGGTCATGCAGATGAAATTTCATGGTATGTCAACTATATAACTGATGATGGGCTAATTTATGTTATTCGAAATGGAGGAAGTGACCATCAAATAGCACCTTCTAAAGTTGTTAATATTCATACTAAAAAAGGAATTGTAAAAGGATTATTCGGATGGCCAGCTATTCACACTAGAAAAGGTGCTTCAGAAAAAGCCCCAAAGTTAGATAATATTTTCATTGACGTGGGATGTAATACAAAAGATGAAGTATTAGCATTGGGAGTTCATGTAGGTTGTGTGATCACTTATCCTGATGAGTTTCATATACTAAACGGTGACAAATTTGTTTGCAGAGCTATAGATAATAGAGCAGGTGGATTTATGATTGCTGAAGTTGCACGATTATTACATGAAAACAAAAAGAAACTCCCTTTTGGCTTGTACATCACCAACTCAGTTCAAGAAGAAATAGGACTACGTGGTGCAGAAATGATAACTCATACTATTAAACCTAATGTTGCTATTGTTACTGATGTTTGCCACGACACAACAACACCAATGATTGAAAAGAAAACTGAAGGTGAAACTAAAATGGGAGATGGACCAGTTATTACTTACGCACCAGCAGTTCAACAAAAATTAAGAGATTTAATTACCGATACTGCAGAGGATAACAAAATTCCATTCCAACGCATGGCTTCTTCAAGAGCAACTGGTACAGATACTGATGCTTTCGCATACAGTAACGGAGGTGTCGCATCAGCTCTTATATCTCTTCCTTTGAGATACATGCACACTACTGTAGAAATGGTTCACAGAGATGATGTTGAAAATGTAATTAAATTAATTTATGAGACATTACTAAAAATTGAAGAGGGAGAAGATTTTTCATATTTCAAATAATCATCATATAATTAAATAAAAACGGCTCCGTGCTTAAACACGGAGCCGTTTTTATTTAATAGGAAAACCTTCCTCAATTAACTCTCTCTTTTCTTTTTCGTTAAAAACTCCAATAATTGAGTTAATTTTTTTTTCATCTTTTCTCATAGTATAAACCCATGTGTACATATCCCCCATATAAGTCAAGCCTTGAAACCATTTTCTTTTAGGGTTACGTTTTTTATCATATCTAAAATCTTTCCATTTTAAAATTTTATCAATAGTGTTTAATGGCTTAACCCAAGATCTATCCTTACCATAACGTTCTTTCCAAAGTCTGTTTATCCTCTGTATAGTTTCATCACTTAATAAATCTTTTTTTGGTAAAACAGAACTATTAAACTCTGTTTGAATAGTTGTTTTTCTAATATAAGGTTTTCGCTGGAGTTTTTCAATAAACTTTTCAGCAGCATTTTCGGGAGATCTATTGGTTTTCTCTAAATCAAACCCCATAATCTTGATCTTTTCAACCAGCTCAAAGTCATCCTTCTTTTTAAGGCCAACTAAATAAGTTCCTAAGTTATAATTTTTATACTTATACCTATGGTTTGCCCTTATATCTTCACCCTCATTAATAGCTTCTGACAATAAACTTAACCATTTATGATTAACATCAGTTTTACTTGAACTCATAATTTCATATTTAATTATACATCAATATTTTGTGAGTTAGTTTATTTATAATATCTTTTTTTAGTAGGTTTATTTAATTGTTTGAACAAGAAAACTTAACCTCTTTCATAATCGTTAATAAATGTTAGTAATAATACATAAATTTAAATAAATTATCGTTAACATTTGTTAACAATAAAGAAAATAATTTTTTTTTACCAATTTTAAATTTTTGATTGATATGTATACAACTCAAAATATCTACCCTCAAAAGCTATCAATTCATCATGATTACCTCTCTCTGCAATACTTCCTGATTCTATTACTAATATTTGATCTGCTTTTTTTATTGTACTCAACCTGTGTGCTATTACTATAGTTGTTCTATTCTGAGTTAATGCTGACAAACTTTTTTGAATTAATGCTTCACTTTCTGTATCTAGGTTTGAAGTTGCTTCGTCTAAAATTATTATTTTAGGATCTGCTAAAATAGCTCTTGCTATAGCAATTCTTTGTCGTTGCCCTCCAGAGAGCTTCACTCCTCTTTCTCCTATTAATGTATCTAATCCTTCATCAAAACGATCTGTAAACTCATTAACATAAGCATCATTAACAGATTTCAATAATTCTTCTTCAGTTGCATTCGGTCGAGGAAACATAATATTTTCTCTTATAGTTCCTTCAAATAAAAATTCATCTTGCAGTACAACACCTAAATTACTTCTGTAACTACTCAAATTTACTTTACTTAAATCATTATTATCAATCGTCACTTTACCTGATTTAGGGTTTAAAAAGGTAGCTGACAAACCTGCTATTGTTGATTTTCCTGAGCCGGAACTTCCTACCAAAGCCGTTACTGAACCTTCATGAGCATTAAAACTAATATTATGCAGTACCTCTTTACCTTCTTCATAGGAAAAACTCACATCATCAAACACTAAATCTCCCTTAATATTATTTAAATGAATAGTTCTATTTTCATCCTCTTCTTCAGCAGTCATATTCATCAATTCTTCAGTACGATCTAAGCCCGCGAGTGCTTCTGTTAATTGACTTCCTATATTACTCATTTGTACAATTGGAGCTATCATAAAACCAAGAATTAATGTGAAAAACAAAAACTCACCAACTGTCATCGTTCCTTCCATCATATAATAACCTCCCATTCCCATAATTCCTGTAGAAGCTATTCCTAACAAAAAAGTTGATGAGCTTGTCATTAACGCTGTAGCCGTTAAACTCTTCTTTACATTCTGAAAAAGTTGATCAACTCCTTTTTCAAAAACCTGGTTTTCTTGTTCCTCTGCATTAAACGCCTTAATAACTCGAACACCAGCTAAGGTTTCTGTTAATCTTCCTTTTACCTCAGCATTTATCTTACCACGATTTCTGAATATAGGTCTTATGAATTTAAAAGCCTTAAGTGCTATAAAACCAAATATCGAAATTGGAACAAAAACAAATAAAGTCATCCATGGATTTAATTTAATTAAAATCACTAATGATACTATTGCAGTGAATGTTCCTCCTACTAATTGCACTAAACCTGTACCAATTAAATTACGAACGCCTTCAACATCACTCATTATTCTAGAAACTAAAGCTCCTGATTTGGTATTATCGAAAAAGCTAATAGGTAATGACAATACTTTTTTCTGTACTTGAGCTCTCAATTCACTAATCAAAAATTGAGCCTGAACACTTAAAATACGAGTTAATAAAAAAGAAGTTATAGCTTGGACAAGAATTGCCGTCCCTACAATAAGCAATAAAGTATGTAATTTATTAAAATCTTTCTCGGGTATAACAGTATCTAAAAGCTCTTTACTTTGCCAAGGCAAGACTAAACTAGCTAACCTACTTAAAACAATTAAAAACAAACCAATAAAAACTAAATTACGTCTTGGCCATATTATAGTTTTAAATGCTTTTAATAACGAAACCTTTGGCTTACTAATTTGTTTATTTACACTCATAATTTAGTTTGTTTTATTAAAAAACGGAAAATTAATTATTTTTTAATTCATAAAAATTGTTTAAATTTAAGTATAACTAATATTTTATACTATGAAATTTCAACAAATTAAAATCAATTTAATTACATTCTTTTTAATTGGGTTATCATTTTTGTATGGTCAAGAAAACAACACTGAAAATAAAAATGAATTAGCAAATAAAATTCAAAATCCTGTTGCTGATTTAGTACAATTACCTTTTCAAAATAACACTACATTTTATAATGACGAAGTAAGTAACTCCTTAAATATTCAACCTGTAACTCCTTTTTCAATAAAGAATAAATTTAATATAATTCTAAGGTCCATTTTTCCTATTGTTACAAATCCATTTGTAAACGAAACAGGGCTAGGTAATGTTTCGCTTTCTGCTTTTTTTACACCTAAGGTTCCTAAAAAAATAATTTGGGGGATTGGTCCGGCAATTCAATTTGGAGCAAATAAAAATTTTGGCCTTGAAAGAAGTAGTATAGCTCCTTCGGGAGTTGCTTTATACCAAAAAGACGGATGGACATTTGGTGGATTATTTCAAAACTTTTTTGGTTTAGGAAGTAGTAGTTCGAAACCAGATGTGAACTTTTTTTACACTCAAATATTTATTACTAAGAACTTACCTAAAGGTTGGTATGTAAACACTTCACCTATTATAACTTATAATTGGGAGGCAAAAAATGATGACGGATTAACACTACCGTTAGGAGGTGGATTTGGAAGGTTATTTAGACTAGGAAAACTTCCTATAAATGCAAGTTTGGGCTACTATAGGTTTATTGAACATCCTCAAAATGCAAATGATTTGCTGAGAATTCAATTAAAATTAATTTTACCTAAATTTTATTAAAAAGTACCTACCAAGTCTTAAATATACAAACATAAACTATTACGATAAATATAAATTCTTGATCACCTTACCTCATAATTTACATACCTCTTTTGAATCGCAATTTATTAGCTACAGTTTTGAATTAAAATCATATCAAAACAACCTTCAATTATTAAAGGTTGTTTTGATTCTAATTAAACTATAACTTATTCAGAATTAACTCTTCAACAATCTCTGGGTTTAGTAAAGTAGATACATCTCCTAAATCATCTAACTCATTGGCTGCAATTTTCCTTAAAATACGTCGCATAATCTTACCACTTCTTGTTTTTGGCAGACCAGAAACAAATTGAATTTTATCACACTTCGCTATTGGACCAATAATATCTGATATCAATTGATTAATTTCTATTTTTAAAAACTCTGAAGGCTTAATGTTATCATAAAGAATTACGAACGCATGTAGTGAATTTCCTTTCACATCATGTGGAAAACC
>CAWVSR010000076.1:0-6371 GCA_963932865.1 uncultured Kordia sp.
GAAGTACGCCAAGAACTTCTCCTAGAAGTACGCCAAGAACTTCTCCTAGAAGTACACCAAGAACTTCTCCTAGAAGTGCGCCAAGAAGTTCATCAAGATCTTCTTCTAGAGGTTCGTCAAGATCTTCTTCATCAAGAAGGAGTAGAGGCTAGGGTGTACAACACGACAATGTAAGGTTCTATTATTAAACTAGTAGAGCCTTTTTTTAAGAGGTTAGAGGAAATATTGTATTTGTATATTGAGGCTTTCTTTTTTTTATTTAACACGATAAAATGAATCATATGAAAAGAGTAATACTTATTTTTAGTTTAATTACTTCAATTGGTTTTTCACAAAATATTAATGATGCTTTGTTATTTAGTAGTGAAAATATTCAAGGTACAGCTCGTTTTAATGCTATGAGTGGTGCTTTTGGTGCGCTAGGAGGAGATTTAACTGCAATAAATATAAACCCTGCAGGAAGTGCGGTATTTAATAAGGGTACATTTACAGGAACTTTAGCTGTTAATGGTGTTAATAATGATGCAGTCTATTTCGGAACAGAAACATATGATCGTAGTTCTAATATTAGTATCAATCAACTTGGAGGAGTTTTTGTTCTTCAAAATCCGAATATAAATTCTGATTGGAGAAAAACCACTATGGCTCTAAATTATAATAAAACTCAAGATTTTAATCAGCAGTATTTTGTTTCAGGAAATAGTCCAACTTCCATTGACACCTATTTTTTAGAACAAGCTAATGGGCTTGCTTTTGAGGATATTCAATATTTCCCAGGAGAATTTATTGAAGAAGCATATTTAAACATATTAGAAGCTTATGGGTTTCAGTATCAGCAAGCTTTTTTGGGGTATTATGGTGGTGTTATAGATCCGGTTGATGCTAGTGACCCTTTTAATGCAATGTATGTTGGAACGGGAAATTATTCAACGGTGAAACAAGATTATTTGTATAGTAGCTCTGGAGCAAATTCAAAATTTAATTTTAATCTCGCAACACAGTATAAAGACATATTGTACTTAGGGATGTCTTTAAATGGTAGTTTTATCAATTCTAAAAGAGTTACCAGTATTATAGAAACAGGTTATGATGCGTCATCTGATCTTGAATTTGTTAGCTTTAACAATAGTTTAAAAACAATTGGTTCTGGTTTTTCAATGCAATTTGGAGCAATAGCAAAGGTTGGTAAGCAACTTCGTTTAGGTGCTGCTTATCATTCACCAACATGGTTTGTGTTAAATGATGAATTGTCACAAAGTATTAATTCAAATTTAGCAGATAGAGATATTGGTTTTATAGGGTCAAACCAAGTTATTGTTTTTCAGAATTATAATTTGCGTACTCCATCAAAATTATCTGGAAGTGCTGCTTTTATTTTTGGAAAACAAGGTTTATTGAGTTTTGATTATCATTATAAAGATTATAATAATGTTACGTTGAAGCCAAGTTCAAGTTTTTCGCAAACAAACACAAATATTAATAGTAGTTTAAAGGGTATTTCATCTGTTAACTTAGGGGGTGAATACCGTATTCAAAAATGGAGCTTACGTGCTGGATATCGTTTCGAAGAAAGTCCTTATAAAAATAAATATATTATAAACGATCTTAAGGGCTATTCATTAGGTTTTGGTTATAATTTTGGTATTTCAAAAATTGATTTTTCATTCAATCGGTCAAAACAAAATACAAGACATCAATTATACCCTGTTGGCTTAACAAACACAGCTAATATTTCAAGCGTGAAATATGCTGTAATGACTTCTTTTACCTTAAAATTATAGGCGTTTGTGTTATTTAATAACGCTTTTTTTATAAATTATATTGAGCTAAAATTGTAGTATAATTACCAAATTAAAAATGCCAACATTTATAGTTGGCATTTTTAATTTTTGGTATGGTCTTAATTATTTAGCATTACTGGCATGACAAGCATTGTAATTTGCTCTCCTTCATCTAATCCATCAATTGGAGTTAAAATACCAGCCCTGTTTGGTAATGACATTTCTAAAGAAACATCATCTGATGTTAAATTATTTAGCATTTCAGTTAAAAAACGCGAATTGAAACCTATTTGTAAGTCGTCTCCTTGGTAATCACAAGTCAAACGTTCTTCAGCTTTATTAGAGTAATCAATATCTTCCGCAGAGATATTTAATTCTGCACCAGCTATTTTTAATCTTATTTGATGCGTTGTTTTATTAGAAAATATTGAAACTCGTTTCACGGAGTTCAAAAACTGATTTCTAGCAATGGTTAACTGGTTTGGATTTTCTTTTGGTATTACCGCTTCGTAGTTAGGATATTTACCGTCAATTAATCTACAAATTAAATCAATATTATCAAATCTAAATCGTGCATTTGATTCATTGTATTCCATGGTAACCTCCGTATCATTAGCTGTTAAAATACCTTTTAATAAATTTAAAGGTTTTTTGGGCATAATGAATTCAGCATTTTCTGTTGCTGAAATGTCTGAGCGTTGGTATTTTACTAATTTATGAGCATCAGTAGCAACAAAAGTTAAGCTTTCCGTTGAGAACTGAAAGAATACACCACTCATTACAGGTCTTAAATCGTCGTTTCCTGCAGCAAAAATAGTTTTGTTAATTGCTGTAGCTAAAATATCTCCAGAAAATAATGTTTTACTTGGGTTTTCTAAAGAAACAGCTTTTGGAAATTCTTCTGAATTAGCATAAGCTAAAGCGTATTTTCCGTGATTAGAGCTTATTTCAACAGTATTATTTTCTTCAATAATAAATGTTAATGGCTGTTCAGGAAATGTTTTTAGCGTGTCAAGTAGTAATCTTGCAGGTATAGCAACACTACCATTAGATTCTGATTCTACCTCTAAAGTAGATGACATAGTAGTTTCTAAATCACTTGCAGAAACTATTAGGGTTGTTTGTTTTAATTCAAACAAAAAATTATCTAAAATAGGTAATGTGTTGTTGTTATTAATAACACCTCCAAGAATTTGAAGTTGTTTCAATAAATATGTACTTGAAACTATAAATTTCATTTTGTTTAATTTTTTATAAGATTTACAAATATATTGAAATTACTTCGGATTAAGAAAGAATGTTACTAACAAGATTGTTGGTTTTTTTAACTAAAGTTAACAGTATTTACGCTTTCTAAAATAGTTAAATAAAATTCCAAAAACACCTAATATTAAAAGTGGTAATAAGATGTTTATGAGTTGCCATTTTCTTTTTTCATCTGCAATACGTTCTATGTCTAAAAATGGTATTTTAACTTCTTTGTTTCTAACATTTATTAATCCAGTGTCATCAAGTAAGTAATTAACGGTGTTTAGTAAAAATTCATTGTTTCCAAACTGTTGATTTGGATTGTTTCTATCAAAACCAAGTGGAAGTGGTTTGCCCTTTGAAAATTGATTTTTAATAACATCACCATCTGCAATAGCAACCATTTTAGCACTTTTATTTTGGTCCTTATGAGCACTGTATTCAAAAGGTTTTATTCGATTTTTATATGCTGAAGTGAAATTTCCCTCGAGTAAAACAGCAAGGTTTATGTCTTTTTTGGTTAATGATTTTACAATGTCTTTTTTCTGGAATAATTTAATTTCTTTCGTGCTAATTATTTTAGGTACGCCAACAAAAGAAGCGTATTTTGAAGATTGTAGTAAAGGTGTTTTCTTAATATTAATGCCTTGTTTTAAAAGTGCAATTGAATTTGCAAATTCAAAACGAACAGGATTAATATTGTTTACAATAGCATGTTTTATTTTTGGAATTACTACTGGGTTGTAAAGCCAAGGTACTTGATTTGGTTGATTATTATCGCTAAGTGAGGTAATGTTTGCAGAATACAGATCTTTTACTAAAACGGGGTCTATTCTAAAACCATATTGAAAAAATAAATCGGTCAAGTTTAATTCTTGATTAAAAGCTAGTGTTTCTCCTCGTTTTGAAACGCTGTCTAACTCTGCATGTACATTGTCAATTAACCATAATGATTTTCCTCCATTTATGGTATACTGATCTAATGCATATTTTTGTTTTTCACTAAATTTTTTCTGCGGTTTTGCAGCAATAATTAAATCTAACTCTTTTAAATTGTTTAAAGTTTTATTTGGTTTTGTGTTAACAGAGTCTAAATCGAAAGGAATAATATAATAACTACTTTCTAGTGTTTGTAAGAAGCTATATACATGTTTACTCTTTAGCTCGTTATTGCCCAATAAATAACCTATTTTTTTACTTTTTTTACTAGTTAAGTTTTTAAAAGCGTTTGCGAATGCATATTCTAGGTGTTCTACAGAATTATTAATTCTATCAATAGGGTTGTTGGAATTGGTAATTATAAGAGGAACTTTTTCGTATTTTTTATTATAATTAATTACTGCCCATGGGAAAATTGTTTCTTGAATAACCTTACCGTTTTCTTGACTATCAACTTTTAAAGGGGGTATACCGAATTTCAACATCTCATTTGAAATCTCCTCTAAATTTACTCCTTCTTTTTTTAAGTTTTCAAAATTGATAATGATATGATCGTTAACTTCTGAAAATTCTTCAAGTAATATTTTAACTTCAGCCTCAAGACGCTTAAACTCTGATGGCATATCTCCTGTTAAGTATACATCAATATACATTAGGTCATCAGTAGCTGAAATAACTTTTTTTGTTGCTTCAGAAAGGGTATATCTCTTATCTTTAGTAATGTCTACTCTTGAAGACACTATACTAGCAATATAGTTTATGGCTAAGGTAGCTGCTATAGCGATTAGACTTTTTGTAATAATGTTTTTAAATACCATTTATTTAGTTTTAAATAGCGCATTAATAGAATCTAACTTTTTATTGGTTGTAGTCTCTTTTGTATCTGTGAAGATGTATTTGGCTTGTGATAGCTTAACGAGTTCCACTTTATCATTTTTAAATGATATTTCAACATCTTCTTTAATGTCTTGAAATGCTCCTGGTATTAAACCCAATCCATAATTCCAAACATTAGTGTCAAAATCATTAGAGTTCGTATTCCAGCTAAGCCACTCTACTTGTCCTAGTAAATTTCCTACTTCATCTTTTGATTTTCCTTTTAAAAAATCTGTTTCAATCATATGGTCAATCATTTCATATCGTAATCCTGGATTTTTAGCCCATGATTCGTTATTAAATTGTTTGTGATGGTGGTAGGGTAAGAATATTGTAGAAATTGGATACCAAATATAAAAGTACATCAAAGGTGTAATTGCTATAGCTAAAATTATATTTAACCACTTTTTAGAATCGTCTATCGTGTTAATAAATAGATATAACAATGCAAAAATAATAATACACGATATGATTAATATGGGGGTAAATATGATCATTATTTTTTTGTTAATGTTAAGCTTGTAAAAAATAAAAAAAGAGCAGTAATGCTAAAGAAATAAACAATATCTCTAGTGTCTATAATTCCTTTACTAATGGTGCTGAAGTGATTTTTAACACCCATTTTTTCAATTGATATTCCTGTGTTTTCAGAAATCGCATCAAAACCGTAATAGATTGTAAAACATATTAATACACCTAAAATAAATGCTACAATTTGGTTATTGCTTATTGCTGAGGAAAATATACCGATAGAACAGTATATCATTGCTATACCCAATAAACCAGCATACGCACCAAAAGTACTTCCTAAGTCAATATTTCCAACCGGATTACCTAATTGATAAACGGTATAAACGTAAAGTAACGTAGGGAGTAAAGCTATTGTGATTAATGCAAATGCTCCAAAAAATTTACCGAGCACTAATTGTAGTTTATTAATTGGTGTAGTAAGTAAGATTTCTAAGGTGCCTTGTTTTTTTTCTTCAGAAAAACTCTTCATAGTAATTGCAGGTATCAGAAATATAAATATCCATGGTGCTATGAAATAGTAACCGCTTAAATCTGCAAATCCGTAATCTAAGATGTTAAACTCTCCTTTAAATACCCAAATAAATAAACCATTCGCAATTAAAAAAATACTTATGACAAGGTATCCGATTGGACTTGAGAAAAAGGAATTTATTTCTTTTTTAAAAATCGCGTACATGTTTATTAGAGTTCTATTAAAAGTGAATTAGACATGAATGAACTTTGTAATCGGTCAAATTTCGGATAGTATTTATCAGCAAAAACTAAATATTGGCATTTTTTAATACTTTCTGTCAATCTTACAATTTCGGCATGTAAACTGTTAGTTGCTAAGAATTCTGCGTCTTCAATGATAAGTAGTTGAAGTTCGCCCAAATGCACGCCGTTTATATGATAAAGCTTGTTTAGTCTTTTTGGAGTGGCTATAATTACATCAACACCATAGTAAATATCGTCCTTTTGATGGTCAATTCCTTGTTCATCATAAACTGTATATAT
>CAWVSR010000077.1:0-6285 GCA_963932865.1 uncultured Kordia sp.
GCAGTTATTAATAAAAAATTCCCAAACAAACGCTTGTTAACCATAGGGAATAAAGTAGATAAATTAAGTGCTAAGGAACTAGATGTTTTAAAAGAACAAATTCCTAGTTTAATTCCTTTGCAAGCCAAACAAAAAATAGGTATAGACGAACTAAAAAATGAATTAACGTCATTAGTAAATACCGGTGCCTTGAGTAATAACGAAACAGTAGTAACAAATTCAAGACACTTTGAGGCTTTATCAAAAGCATTGGAGAGTATTACAGAAGTTCAAAACGGAATTGATTTAGGTATTTCTACTGATTTATTTTCTATAGATATTAGAGAGTGCCTCCGTTATTTAGGTGATATTACCGGTGAATATGATGTTGATAAAGACATTTTAGGACATATTTTTGGTAATTTTTGTATCGGAAAATAAATTCTAAAAATATAAAATAGTTTATATTTTTAGAATTTATTAAAAAAGAGAAACTTAATTAATGGTAGTTTCTCTTTTTTATTGTAAAAATTACTTGGAGAATTAATTTACATCATCATAGCTGTAAAATTTCTATTTGGTTCACTAGTGTGAATGTAATTTCCTGAAATATCCATACCACTAATTGTACCGGTGTAAATATAGGTAGAAATTGAAGGATCTGATCCTTCCCAGATATATGTTAGTATATTTTCATTTACAGACCAAGTTCCCATGGTAATAAAACAGCCAGGACATTGACCAGGAATATCTAACTCATCAAATTTAGTGCTATAATCATCATATAAATCTACTCTAGAATAAATTTCAAAATTGTTTTCATATACAGTTGTAAATCTCCAAGATGTGTTATGTAATGAGAGTGTGTTTATTTCTCGCTCTTCACTATAAATTGTCCCAGTTTGATTTGTAACAAAGGTTTTAAAATAATATTTAGTGTCAACTGTTAATTCTTCTATGATACTTGAAAATTCATTTGTGTTCTCAAGTATTATATTATCATCGATTGTAGGGTTTGGAAAAATACTCCAACAAACACCTCGATTAATAATTATATCTGTTTCTTCTGAAGTTACCTTTCCATCTATCATTATTGATGTGTAAGTTATTTCACTGTCTGTATTGATACTAATTGTAGTGTTTGAGATTGTTAAACTATCATTACTGTTATCATCATTATTACACCCAATAATAGCAATAATACAAAGTAACAATCCAATTATTTTAAATTTTTTCATCATTTTAATTTTAAGTTAGTATTGATTTTTTTAATAAATATATAGAGTACTTGTGTTCTTTTTTTTAACAAGTGAAGCATAAATAACACTGCACTATCTTTTAGATGTATTATTACTTAAAAGGTTGCGTAAAATAAAAATTCATATGTAGTTAATTTAATGAAAAAAATATAAATTTTTTAGTAACTTTTTGATTTCTAGTATTTAATGGTGGTTAAAAACTTAGGTTAATTGTTCAGTTACAGGAGGAAAACTAAATACATAAGTATTGAAATTTTTCATAAACTATAAATTTCATAACTATTAAAATAGTTTTAGCCTCAAAGAATCAGTCTAACTCCTCCAAATTGATCAACATAAATTGGTACTTTGTCAGTTGGAGGTCCAAAAAATCTAAAATTAACAGGGATATCCTAAAAATTTAATTTGTTTCTTAAAACCTTTTGGTATAACTGTAATTTGAGGGCTTTATAAATATAAATTACTTTAGAATTATTCTATTCTAAAGTAATTTATTTATTGTCCTAAAGGTATTATTATCGTAATTTTGACTTTTATAGAAAATCCAAAATATGTACAATTCAAAAATAATAGGTGTAGGGAAGTATGTTCCTGATAACGTGGTGACTAATGACGATTTGTCAAAAATCATGGATACCAATGACGAATGGATTACAGAAAGAACTGGTATTAAAGAACGTAGATGGGTAAAGCCAGAAAGTAAGGAAACCACTTTTACCATGGGACTTGAAGCAGCAAAAATGGCTATTGAGCGTTCAGGTTTAGATAAGGATGAAATTGATTTTATCATCTTTGCAACTTTAAGTCCAGACTATTTTTTTCCTGGTCCGGGAGTTCAAATTCAAGAAGCTTTAGGAATTAAAACTATCGGCGCTTTAGATGTAAGAAATCAATGTTCAGGTTTTATTTATGCGGTTTCTGTTGCAGACCAGTTTATTAAAACAGGGATGTATAAAAACATATTAGTAATAGGTTCTGAATTACAATCTAAAGGAATTGATAAGTCAACAAGAGGAAGAAGTGTTTCTGTGATTTTTGGTGATGGAGCAGGAGCAGCAATATTATCAAGAACAGAAGATAATACAAAAGGAGTACTATCTACTCATTTACATTCTGAAGGGAAACATGCACTAGAATTGGCTTCTGAAGCTCCCGGAATGGGAGGAAGATGGGTTACTGATATTGTAAAAGATAATGATCCTAATGATTTAAGTTATTTTCCTTACATGAATGGGCAGTTTGTTTTTAAAAATGCAGTAGTTCGTTTTTCAGAGGTAATTATGGAAGGTTTAATGAAAAATAACTTAGATACTGATGCTATAGATATGTTAATACCGCATCAAGCAAACTTGCGTATTGCTCAGTTTATTCAAAAGAAATTTAAGTTAAGTAACGACCAGGTATATAATAATATTCAACGATATGGTAATACTACTGCCGCTTCAATACCAATTGCTTTATGCGAAGCATGGGAAGAAGGGAAAATAAAGGAAGGTGATACCGTTGTATTGGCTGCTTTTGGTAGTGGATTTACTTGGGGTAGCGCCATTATAAAATGGTAATATGCTAATTTTAATTCATAAAAAAACCGTTTAGTAATACTAAACGGTTTTTTTATGTAATGATGGTAGTGATTTGTTACATCATACCGCCGCCGCCTTGTTTTTCATTATTATCTCTTTCTTTTCTTTTTAAGGCTTTGTTTTTACCACCCCCAAAACGGTAGCTAAACCCTAAATATACGGATTGACTTTCCCAATTAAATTTCCCTTCTTGTCTGTATGGCTTTGTTCCGTCAAAGCTAAAGTTCATGGTATTGAATATATCATTTACTCGTGTACTAATTGTTCCCTTACCTTTTAATACATTGTAGCTTGCTCCAGCATCAACTTTCCACATTTCGTTACGTTTAAATTGTAGTCCTTCGTTTTCTCCACTATACATACCGGAAAGTTGTAATCGTAAGTTTTTAGTAGCAGTAAAGTTATTACTAATTCGTGTATTGAATACTGAATTATCAATTTCAACAGACTCAAAACCACTTGGGTTATCAAAACTAGAAACAATACCTTTAATTGTTTTTTGATACACATCAAAACTGATATTTGAGCTCCACCATTTTGTATATTTTAAGTTTGCAGAAGCTTCAAATCCAAAAGCGCTGTTGTTTTCAAAATTATCATTAGATAAAATTAACTTGTTATCTATTGTTGGATGTAGTGTAACAGATCTTGAAATTTCATCGTTTATTTGTCTATAAAAAATTCCAGCTGTAATAGCACCTATACCTGTTTTTCTAGTATAATTAAATTCATAAGAGTTGGTAAACTGTGGTTTTAAGTTAGGGTTTCCTTCAGAGTCTACGGCAGGAGTCGTCCATTGCCTTATAGGGTTTACTTGTCCTATACTAGGTCTGTCAACTCTTCTTGAGTAGCTTAAGTTAAAAGTATTGTTTTCGCTCTGTGCAAAACTAACAAAAGCAGAAGGGTAAATAGAGAAAATATCATCTGATACATTTTCGGTGGTTACAGTATTTAAAACAGCATCAAAACCATTAAACTTGGCATCTACGTTATATTGTTCTAAACGAGCACCCAATTGTGTAGTCCATTTTTCTCCCCATTGTTTGTTTATGTTTCCATATCCTGAAAAAATAGTTCTATCATAATTAAATTTTGCTGATAATTCAGGATTTGTAGAAATTAAACTATTTTCAGTATTTTGAATTCTACTTTCCAATCCAATCTCTAAGTTTGTAGTTTCAGATAACGGGTTTACAAAATCTAAATTTACTAATATATTGTTCCTGTCATTTTTGATATTATCAACTCTATCATTATCCATATCAAATTTAAAAAATGCATCTTCAGGAGCATTTGTAGTATTATAGTTTACTTCTAGTTCTAAATTTTGTCCTTCTTTAGGTAGCTCAATTTTATAATCTAAATTATAGGTTTGAGAGTGGGAGTCGGTTTCACTATCGTTTATTTGTAAAAGATTTGGATTAATGGGGTCAATAAATAATACTTCGGTTTCACTAAAAGCATCACTAAAAAATAAATTTTGAGTGGTGTAAAAGGAAAGGGTGTTGTTATCATTAATAAAATAATCAATACCAGCTTTAATTAAATGTGAACTGTTGTTCTGACCAAAATTAAATTCTGAACGATTTTCAAAGTTCTCTTGAAAACTGTTTTTATAACCGTTGTTACTTTGTTTACCAGTATTAAATCCGTAATTACCATATACATTCACTTTTCCTACTTTATAATTTAAGCCTAATGCACTATTCAATTTAGGAGTTCTGGCAAAAGTAACACCAGAGCTTATATTGGCATTAAACCCCATATTACTGTTTTTGTAAAGTACAATATTTATAATACCGCTCATTCCCTCAGGATTGTATTTTGCAGATGGATTGGTGATTAATTCAATTTGTTTAATAGATGCAGAGGGTATTTGCTGTAGTAGCTGTGAAGGATCTATATTAGTAGGTTTACCATCTACGAGCACTCTTACATTACTATTTCCTCTAAGTGCTATTTCACCTGTTTGTTGGTCAACACTTACGGATTGAATGTTACTCATTATCTCAGTAGCCGAAGCTCCAGCAGAGGTAAGGTCTTTACCTATATTAATAACTTTACGATCTATTTTTTGAACTACAGTAGAAGTTTCTGCTACAACAACAACCTCTTCTAACTGTGCGGTATCTTCTGCTAATGAAATGGTGCCTATATTAAAAACTTGATTTGTATTGGTAAAAGTAATTTCTCTTTTATCTGTTTTGTATCCTATATACTGAATTTCAACTGTTTGTTTCCCTAAAGGAATTTTTTTGATACTAAATTCTCCTTCATCATTAGTAATACCTCCTGTGACAACATTATTTGCATCATCTTTAATAATGATGTTTACGTAAGGTAAGACTTCTTTTGTATTTAAATCTGTTATTTGACCTTTGAGGATACCAATGTTTTCTTTTTTTGATTGTGAAAATGTTACCGTTGTAACAAGCAAAAAAGTTAAGACTATTAGTTTGTTTAAAATATTAATTTTCATTGAGAATGATTTTTTGTAATAATTCGAGGTAATAGACGTCTATTATAATCTTATGTTACAGTAAATTATTTGATTAACATGAATTTAACAGATGAGTAAAAAGACATTAGTTTTTGGGGCTTCTTTAAAAGAAGCTAGATATTCCTACAAAGCAATTGTAAAGTTGCATTCTTTTAACCATGAGGTAGTAGCCTATGGATTGAGGTACGGTAATATTGATGGGGTAGTTATAGATGATATTAAAAAACAATACGATGGTATTGATACGATTACACTCTATATGAACCCTGAACGTCAAAGAGAACATTATTCGTATTTAATAAGTTTACAACCTAAAAGAGTATTGTTTAATCCGGGAACAGAGAACTTAGAGTTTTACGAGCTGCTCAAAGAAAATGGTATTTTTTATGAACAAGCATGTACCTTGGTATTACTGTCTACTAATCAATACTAAGCAGTATTACGATTAAAATAAAAACCCTAATTTTGAATACAAAATGAGGGTTTTTATTAGTATTTGTAATTATTTTTTAGTGCGCTACACCGTTTGCACCATGAACATGACCATGCTCAAGTTCTTCTGCAGTTGCATCTCTAACTTCAATAACTTTTCCTGTAAAGTGTAAGTCTTGATCTGCTAATAAATGGTTTACATCAACAGTTACAGTTTCTTCATTTATAGATAAAATTTTACCAGGAATTACATTTCCGTTTTGGTCTTGTAAAGGTAAAATATTGTCTACAACAACTTCAGGAATTAATTTTCCTTCGTTCATAAACATGTCTTGAGCAAGTTCAATAACTGCTTCTTCCTTACGAGTTCCATAAGCATTTTCTGATTTTATACCAAAAGAGAAGGTATCTCCTTCTTTTAAGTCAGCAACATTTGCTTCAAATTCAGGGATCATTTGTCCTAAACCTGATAAAAATACTAAAGGCTCTTTTCCTTCAGTAGACTCTATTAATTCTCCTGTAGCAGTATCTT
>CAWVSR010000078.1:0-6216 GCA_963932865.1 uncultured Kordia sp.
TATAATATTCATTACTATATTTACCGGTAGGATATGTGCTGTATTCTTGTCCTAGACGATATCTAAAATCTAACTCTACTTTACTGATATTGTGTTTTTCAAAACTAGGTGTAAATAAATTAGGTGCTGCTGGATTGTTTGAAATATAGTTTTTTTCTTCATCATTTATAATAACAAAATCTGTTGTGTTTACTAGAGGCTTCCTTATTTCATGTGACGCTGTTACGGTTCCTCTAAATCCATTAAAGTACTCTTTTTCATAACTTATTTTACCAAAAATATTGTCGTAGAATTTCGCATAATTATTTTCGAAAAATAAAGTACTTACAGAGTTTTCAATTGGTTTTATTGGTTCAGAGTTATTAAATTGATTAAGTTTTCTTCCGCCAGAAACTCGAAGTATAGGTTTAGAAAAACTATTAAACATTTTATAAAAAGTACCCGATAACCTGAACTGTTCGTCAGATAGACCATAATTTATTTTTGTCGATAAGCTACTCTTACTTCCTTTTTCTTTGTTCCATTTATTATAATATAAATTAATGTCACTATTCCAACCTTGTACGGTGTTGTATTGAATAGCGAAAAGCGGAGATCGTATACCCCAAGACCATTTTTCGTAACTGTTTTTGTAATTATACCCTAAGAGTAAATCGCCAAACTTAAATTTATTGTTCTTATTATCGATAGAGTCAAGATAAACTTTAGACTCCCTAATAACCTGAACACTATCTTTGTATTTGTAGTCTTTTTTTTCAACTTGAGTAAGTTGAATTGGTCTACTAGTTTCCCAAAATGAATCTTTTTTTTTATTGGCTCCTTCTTCAACCAAAAACACTTCTTTAGTAAATGAGTTTTTGTCAAATTCTGGCTTAAAATTATAATTACTATACATTGCTGTAAAGGTTCCGTAACCTTGAAGTTTTAAGAATTTAAACTTAAAATCCATGGTTTGTGATATCATAGTCCAGAAATCTTGATTAGGATCATTCCTATAATTTTGTTTGATAATCATTTCTTCAAAAGCAATACTTTGTAATTGCTTACCATTAACTTTTAAGTCAACACCATATAATTCCCATTGTTCATCTACAATATAAATGTAGCCCTCAAAAACTTTGTCTTGTGACCTTTTGGGGCTTACCTTTATTTTGTTAATTGCAATTCCGTTTTCATAAAACAAGTCTTCTAAGGTATAATTATAGTATGAAAACGCAAATTTTGCAAGTGGTGATATAACTTCAGTTTCCTCAAGTTCAATGGTGTTTTCATAAAATGAAAAATTAAATTCTGATGCGGAGTTAAAACTAAAACTTTGTTTTCTACCACTAACTTTTGAAGCTAACATGTGTTCTTTAAAATTATTCGGCGCTTTGAATTTTACTTTTGACATCGATTCAGATAAGTATACAATACCGTTTCTTGCAGAATCTAATCCAACAAAAAAATCATCTAAGTCTTGACCGAACATTTTTTTAGGAGCGTTTTTCACACTATAAATTCCTTTAGAATAAAAATCACAGGTATATTCATTAATACGTGATAAGTTTTGTTTTTGCTGAGCTATTGTTTTTTTTATAATTGCAATAGCAGGGTTTATTTTAGTATTAATATTTACAATGTCTAAAGAAACTTCACTCTCTTCTAAAGTTACATTAAGATTGTAAGGAAATTTTTCTATAAAAATATCTTTTTTCAGTGTTTTGTATCCTAAATATTGAAAGATGATAGAATACTTTCCTGTTTTGGTAATAGCAAGTTCGTATGCTCCGTTTGTGTTTGTTGTAGTTCCTTTGTATTGATTGGCCAAATAGATGTTTACATTGGTAAGCTTCTCATTTTTTATTCCAGAAACTTCTCCTTTTACCTGAGCATTTATGTGAACTATTATTCCAAAAATAAACAAAAGAGTTAGTTGTAATTTTTTCATATTGGTAGTTTTTTTTATTGATCGAAATTAGTTTTATGAGTATTGTTTATGCATAATAAAAACTTAAAATTGATATAAATATATGTTAATGTATTTTGTCAATGTTTTCAAAAAAGCAATCATTTTCTTCAAATGCTGTTCCTATTACAACTAGATCAGCTCCCGCCTTGTATGTTTTTTCTAAATGTTCTTTAGATCTTATTCCTCCTCCAACAATTAAAGGTATTTGTATTATTTCAGCAACAGCATGGATAGTTTTTGTGTTTACAGATTTTTTTGCCCCTGAGCCTGCTTCAAGATAAATAAGTTTTTTACCAGTGTATTGTCCTGCCAATGCGGTATGGCTTGCAAGTAATTGGTCTTCTTGTTTTATAGGAATTGTGTTACTAACTCTTTGTACTGCGGTTTCTGTACCTCCATCAACTAAGATATATCCAGTAGGGATGATTTCTAAGTTACTCTTTTGAAGTATAGGAGCAGCTTTTATATGTTGTTCGATTAAGTATTCCGGATTTCTTCCTGAGAGTAAGCTTAGAAGTAAGATTCCGTCTGCATGATTCGTAACTTGATTTACGTTTCCTGGGAAAAGAATAATTGGCAATATGATGTGTTTGTAAAGCTCAATAACTATGATTTCTGTTTTTCCGTCAGGAACAATACTTCCGCCAATAAATATGTGTGTAGCTGGACTATTTTTAATTTTGATACAAAGTAGCTCAATATCTAACACGTTTAGTTTATCAGGGTCAAGTAATATAGCGAGTAGTTTTTTATTATTCGCTTTGGCATTTAAAATATCTTGATAAATTTGTTGCATTACTCTTTTATTTCGTTTGTAGCATAAACAAGCGTGTAGCCATCAAAAATATCAAAATAAATTCTATAGCTCTTATTTATTGTGTCTTTAAGAATTTGTCCTGAAGTTGTTTTTTGATAAAGTTTAAATTTTTCAATCGGTAAATGTTCAATAAATAATAAACCTCCATCAGGATAGATTTTAAATAAACTTTCTTTTGCTCCCCAAATAACCGTGAGTTGCTCAGTTAAATTCTCATTACATAAAAAATTATTTTCTGACCCAATAAATTTTGAGGCAATACGTTGAATTTTGTCTCTATTTTTTTCAATATCAATTCCTATTTCACTTTCAGAAATTGCAATAGCAGAAAAATCAAATGAATGAGATATTGTTATTATTCTTCCGTCTTTTAAATGTGGTTTTCCATCATTTGTATAGTATAAATCGAAATCGGTTAATTGAGCAGTTTCTAGTAATTTTCTAACCGCTAGAAAACCTTTCTTATGCGATTCAGATCGCATACCTTGAATTCTTTTTATACTTCTGTCATTCAACTTAACACTCTTTTCAAGTTGAACTAATGACTCGTCAATTTTCCAAATAAAAATTGTAGTGTTTTTATTATGATTAATGATTTTGAATAAAGGCATGAAAGGTTTAATTATTTATTGTAAACATACGAGATTGAATTGAAATAATGACTATCACAATATATTATTACTATTGAACATTAAAACTTATTACGTATCTTTGTGGGCGTTAAACAGATATTAATATTTGTTTTCATAAATATAAAATTAAAAAATAATTACACATTTTAATGTGTAAAGAAAATTAGATAAATACAGTATATTATGAGTACAAAAACAACAGCATATGTTCCGTTTAAAGTTAAAGATATTTCTTTAGCAGATTGGGGAAGAAAAGAGATTGAATTAGCTGAAGCAGAAATGCCAGGTTTAATGAGTCTTCGTGAAGAGTATAAAAATGAACAGCCATTAAAAGGCGCTCGTATAGCAGGTTGTTTACACATGACTATACAAACAGCTGTATTGATTGAAACACTTCAAGCTTTAGGAGCTGAGGTTACTTGGAGCTCTTGTAATATTTTTTCTACACAAAATCAAGCTGCTGCTGCAATTGCTGCTGCTGGTACTCCTGTTTATGCATGGAAAGGGATGAATGAGGAAGAGTTTGATTGGTGTATTGAACAAACTTTGTTTTTTGGTGAAGATAAAAAACCATTAAATATGATTTTAGATGATGGAGGAGATTTGACAAATATGGTTTTAGACCGTTACCCAGAATTAGTTGATGGAATTAATGGGTTGTCTGAAGAAACAACTACTGGTGTTCATCGTTTATACGAAAGAATGCAAAATGGAACATTGCCAATGCCTGCAATAAATATTAATGATTCTGTAACAAAATCAAAGTTTGATAATAAATATGGTTGTCGTGAATCTGCAGTAGATGCTGTACGTCGTGCTACAGATATTATGTTAGCAGGTAAGAGAGTTATTGTTTGTGGATATGGTGATGTTGGTAAAGGAACTGCGGCTTCTTTTAAAGGTGCTGGTTCAATTGTTACTGTTACGGAAATAGATCCTATTTGTGCCTTACAAGCTGCAATGGATGGATTTGAGGTTAAGAAGTTAGAAACTGCTCTTCCTAATGCAGATATCGTTATTACTACTACAGGAAATAAAGATATTGTTCAAGGTTCTCACTTTGAAGCAATGAAGGATAAGACTATTGTTTGTAATATTGGGCATTTTGACAACGAAATAGATGTTACTTGGTTAAATGAAATGCACGGATCTACTAAGGTAGAAATAAAACCTCAAGTTGATAAATATACAATTGACGGCAAAGATATTATTTTATTAGCCGAAGGTCGTTTAGTGAATTTAGGATGTGCTACAGGACACCCTAGTTTTGTAATGAGTAATTCATTTACAAATCAAACACTTGCACAGATAGAGCTTTGGAAGAATATAGATCAATATGAAAATAAAGTTTATATGTTGCCAAAACATTTAGATGAAAAAGTTGCTCGTTTACACTTAGCTAAAATTGGAGTTGAGTTAACAGAGTTGCGTAATGATCAAGCAGAATATATTGGTGTAACTGTTCAGGGTCCTTTCAAGCCGGAATACTACAGATATTAATCACCATCTAAATCGGAATGAAAAAAGCCTTACAATTTTAATTGTAAGGCTTTTTTTTTTGTTTTAACAAGTGTGAAAATTAATTGTTACTTATTAACTTCGTTAATGTATTTTTTTAATGCCATTGTCATAGATGGAGTTTCTGGTGACGGAGCTTTAATATCAATCCTTAAACCTGCATCATTTGCAGCTTTAACAGTTGTATTTCCAAAAACTGCAATACGTGTTTTGTTTTGAGTGAAATTAGGAAAATTCTTTAGCAGAGAGTCAATTCCTGAGGGGCTAAAGAAAACTAAAATATCATAGGATACATTAGCTAAGTCAGATAAATCACTTACTACGGTTTTGTATAAAGTTGCTTCTTTCCATTTTACTTTTAATTCGTCTAGAGTAGTAGGAATAAGTGGCTTTAACTTGTCTGATGAAGGTAATAAAAAGGATTCGCTTTTATATTTTTTAATTAAAGGAACTAGTTCAGGAAAAGTTCGCTTACCAACATATATTTTACGTTTTCTATAAACTACATACTTTTGTAAATAATATGCTACCGCCTCTGATTGGCAAAAATACTTCATGCTATCAGGGACTTTAAAGCGCATCTCTTCTGCTACTCTAAAATAGTGGTCTACAGCATTTCTACTAGTTAGTATTACAGCAGTATATTCAGAGAAATCAATTTTTTGTTTTCGTATTTCTTTAGACTCTACGCCCTCTACGTGAATAAAAGATCTAAAGTCAATCTTTACTTTTTGCTTTTCAACTAAGTCAAAATATGGAGAGTTTTCAACCTTTGGTACTGGCTGAGAAACTAAAATGGTTTTCACTTTCATACTCACAAATTATTTAAAAGATTATATTTTATTAAAACTGCTCCAATAATAAATGGAGCTATTTCAAGTGCGCAAAGGTACAAAATAAAATAAAACCAATGCTTTAAAAACTTTTTTTGATTGTATAGTACTATTATTATGATACTTATTAGGTAAGCAAGAAAGAATAAGCCAATACTTAAATACACTAAAAAATTACTTGGATTGGTTTCTACATATAAGAAAAAAAGGTTTGTTAAAAAGAAAAGTAGACTAATAAAATTGATGCAAGTAAGTTTCTGAAAATTATAATTATCAAATAAATTGTTTAAATCAAAAATATTGAAAATCAATTTTTCAATTAGGTGTTTTATTACAAAATAGCTATTTGTTAATAAAAATATAGCCAAAAAATAATTTAAATCATTTTTTGGTAAAAATTCTAAGGACGTAAATGAAATGCTTGTATATATTGATACGTTAATAGTAAAAAAAATAAAGAAAAAT
>CAWVSR010000079.1:0-6152 GCA_963932865.1 uncultured Kordia sp.
CTGATGGATCAGGATGGGATGGGATGTATAATGGTAATCAAATGCCAGCTACAGATTATTGGTTTAAGATTATTTACATAGAAGGAGCAGATAGTGCACAAAAAGAGTTTAAAGCACATTTCTCTTTAAAGAGATAGTAACTTTTTGTATTACTAGGTTTTCTGTTAAAAAGTTTAAAAAAGATTTAAATAAAAAAGCCAATGAATTTAATTCATTGGCTTAAATAAGTGTTATCATTCTGAAAAAAATATTACTTGTATTTCTCCATAAATTCTTCAGACTTTATAACCATTTGTTTACTTCCTGTGTGAAAAGGAATACGTTGGTGAAGTTCTGTTGGTTGTATATCCATGACTCTTGTAAATCCATCACTAGCTTTTCCACCAGCTTGTTCTGCTATAAATGCCATTGGATTACATTCGTATAGTAATCGTAATTTTCCATTAGGAGCAGTTTTACTTCTCGGATATATATAAATACCTCCTTTTAATAAATTTCTATGAAAATCTGCTACTAATGAACCAATATATCTAGCGGTATAAGGCCTATCACCCTCTTCTTCTTTACAGTAATTAAGATATTCTTGCATTCCTTTTTGAAAATGAGCATAATAACCTTCACTAACAGAATATATTTTACCAGTTTCCTTAATTTTCATGTTAGGGTGCGATAGGTAAAATGTACCAATTGCAGGGTTTAAAGTAAATCCGTTTACCCCATGACCAGTTGTAAAAACCATCATAGTTGAAGTTCCATATGCTACGTAACCTGCTGCAATTTGTTTGTTTCCTGGCTGTAAAAAATCATCTATTGTTACTGGTGTTCCAGCCGGTGTTACTCTTCTGTATATAGAAAAAATTGTTCCAACTGACACGTTTACGTCTATGTTTGAAGAACCATCTAAAGGATCCATCATTAAAACGTAATTATTTTCATTTTTTTTATTACTACCTTCAACTATAACAAAATCATCTTCTTCTTCCGAAGCAATACCACAAACTATTTCTCTGTTAATTAAAGTTTCTTTGAAAATATCATTTGCATAAACATCAAGTTTTTGCTGCGCTTCTCCTTGAATATTAATTTCACCAGCAGCTCCAGTAATATCAACTAATCCTGCTTTTCTTATCTCATGATTAACCACCTTGGCTGCTAATCTTATTGAGTTAATTAATCTTGAAAGTTCACCACATGAATATTGAAAACTTTGTTGATTTTCAATAATAAACTCACCTAGTGTTTTGTGTTTATTTGTCATAAGTTATCGTATGTCTTATTTGTTGCAAAATTACATAAAATATTTGTTTTATATCTTTTGGTTGATTTAATTCATAGTGTTTGATTGTGTATAAAGTATTTAGTCTTTAATAATAGATGAAATACTTTATAAATAATCAAAAAATAGTATTTTAGTTATTTAAACTTCAGATGATTCATTATTATATTAAATATGTTTATTCATTTGCAAAACAAAATTGAAGATATTGTTATTTAAAATAAGAAAAACTAATAGAGAAGATTTATCAGCTGTTTTGACCCTTATTAAAGAGTTGGCTAAATTTGAGAAAGAATTAAATTCAGTTGAAATAAATCTTGAGGATTTAACTAATGATTTTTCTGATGGATTATTTGATTGCTTAATCGCAGAAAAACAAGGAAGTATAATTGGAATAGCTCTCTATTACAATAGGTATTCAACTTGGAAAGGAAAAACTATTCATCTAGAAGATTTAATTGTAACTAAATCCGAAAGAGGTATTGGAGTTGGTAAAGCATTGTTAAATGAGTTGGTTTTATTAGCGAAGAGTTCTAATATCAGAAGAGTGGAATGGAGTGTGCTAGATTGGAATAAAAAGGCCATTGATTTTTACGAAAATGTAGGGGCAACGATATTAAAGAATTGGTTAGTAGTACAGTTAGATGAAAAAAGCATAAAAAGATATTAAACATGCAAGTATTTAAGTTTGGTGGAGCTTCAGTTGGAAATGCAAATGGAGTAAAAAACGTTGCCAAGGTTTTAAAGGCAAAAGGATATGAAAATACTTTAGTAGTGGTATCTGCTATGGGTAAAACTACGAATAATTTAGAGTTAGTTGTGAAATCATATTTTAACGATAAATTAAAATTTAAAGAAGCCTTACAAGAAGTTATTATTTTTCATTGTAAGATAGTATCAGATTTATTTCCTAATAAACAACATATCGTTAACCAAAAGGTTACTCATTTGTTAGATGAGTTAGAGGATTTTTTAAATAAAAATAAATCTCCCAACTATAGTTTCGTTTATGATCAAGTAGTTGGGTACGGGGAATTATTATCAACCACTATAATTGCTGCTTATTTAAATGAAATTAACATCGAAAGTAGTTGGTTAGATATTAGATCAATCATAAAAACAGATAATTCTTATAGAGACGCGAAGGTTGATTGGGATTCTACAAAGCAAAATGTTATAAAGTATACTAATACCTCATCATTGCAAATAACTCAAGGATTTTTAGGTACTGACGCTAATAATTTTACCACAACATTAGGAAGGGAAGGTAGTGATTATACAGCTGCAATTTTAGCATATTGTTTAAATGCAAATAGTGTAACAATATGGAAAGATGTCCAAGGGGTTCTAAGTGCGGATCCTAAATATTTTAAAGACACACAGTTACTAGAACAAATATCGTATGAAGAGGCTATTGAACTAGCTTTTTATGGTGCTTCTGTAATTCATCCTAAAACATTACAACCATTACAACGTAAAGAAATACCTTTATATGTTAAATCATTTTTAAACCCATTACAAACAGGAACTTGTGTAAGTAAAGGAAAGCAATTAGAGCCATTTGTTCCTTGTTTTATCGTAAAGAAATGTCAAATATTGATTTCATTATCCTCTTTAGATTTTTCATTTATTGTTGAAGAAAATATTAGCGAGATATTTGCATTACTACATTTATATAAGCTAAAAGTCGATGTGATTCAAAATTCAGCTATTAGTTTTTCAATATGTGTAAATGATATTTATAATAATATAGAATTTGTACTACATGACTTACGATCTAAGTTTAAAGTTTCCTGTAATAAAAACGTATCATTATATACCATAAGACATTCTACAAAAGAAGCTTTGGAAATAATATCTATAGGGAAAGAAGTATTGCTTAAACAAGAGAAGGATAATACAGTACAATTAATCACGAGTAATTAAGTTTATAAAATATTATTTTTAACTACATTTGAGGCTAACTCAATAAACAAATGGGATTAGTAACATCAAAAGAATTAGCAAAAGCGATAAACCTTGATAAATTTGGTTTTATTGGAACTTTTATTGGTTGGGTTTTGATGAAAACGCTAAGGATTGACAAAATAAATAATGTTTATGATAAGCATAAAGATTTAAATGTTTTAGATTTTTTAAATGCACTTTTAGATGAATTTCAAATAAAATTTGAAATTCCAGAAGAAGATTTAAAAAGAATTCCAAAGACCGGAGCATTTGTGACTGTTTCAAATCATCCTTTAGGAGGTATTGATGGTGTACTATTGTTAAAGATCATACTAGAATATAGAAATGATTTTAAAATTATTGCTAATTTTTTATTACAAAGAATTTTACCAATTGAGCCATACGTAATGCCTGTAAATCCTTTCGAAGATAGGAAAGACATAAAATCTAGCCTAGGAGGGTTTAAAAAGGCAATTACTCATTTACGTTCAGGAGCACCTCTTGGTGTTTTTCCCGCAGGAGAAGTATCTACTAAAAAGCAGGATGATTTAGTAGTGGATAAACAATGGGAACCATCTGCAATGAAATTAATTCAAAAGGCAGCAGTGCCAATTTTACCTATTTATTTCCATGCTAAAAATAGTGGCTTCTTTTATAGATTATCAAATTGGAGTGATACTTTGCGCACTGCAAAATTACCTTCTGAGGTTTTGAGTCAAAAAAATAGGGTTATAAAAATTCGTATAGGAAAGCCGATATCTATCAATGACCAAAAAGAATATACAGATTTAGATGAGTTTACTAGTTTTATTAGGAAGAAAACTTACATGTTAGCAAATCCTTATGAGAAAGATTCGGTGTCCTTAAAAGATGCTGCTACTTCAACGATTAAGAAAACAATTACTCCTGTCTCAGCTCCAGAAAAAATTGCTAACTCAGTAAGTTCTGAATTGATAGAGCAAGAAGTAGAAAATTTAAGAGGTTATGATTGTAGGTTATTAGAGAGCAAGAATTTTGAGGTTTTTTTAGTTTCTGCGGATAAAATACCAAATATATTAAAAGAACTAGGTAGATTACGTGAAGTTACATTTAGAGCTATTGGAGAAGGTACAAATAACGCAATAGACTTAGATAGTTGTGACAGTTACTACCATCATATGTTTTTATGGGATAACAAAGTGAAAAAAATAGTAGGGGCTTACCGAATGGGGCTAGGTGCTAAGATTTTTGCCAAATATGGAATAGATGGCTTTTATTTGCAAGATTTGTTCAGATTTGAGCCTGAATTATACGGTATGATGAGTGAATCTATAGAAATGGGTCGTGCATTCATCATTAAGGAATATCAACAAAAACCAATGCCTTTATTTTTACTTTGGAAAGGAATTGTTCATACAACACTTCGTTTCCCAAAGCATAAGTATTTAATTGGTGGCGTAAGTATTAGTAATCAGTTTTCATCTTTTTCTAAGTCATTGATGATTGAGTTTATGAAATCACATTATTATGATCCTTATGTAGCACAATACATTAGACCAAAAAAGGAATTTAAAGTTAAATTGAAAGATGCAGATAAGGATTTTGTTTTTGACGAAACAAAAGCTGACTTAAATAAATTTGATCGCGTAATAGATGAATTAGAACCAGGATTAAGAATTCCTGTATTACTTAAAAAATATATAAAGCAAAATGCTAAAGTAATTGCTTTTAACGTTGATCCACTATTTAATAATGCCGTTGATGGCTTAATGTATATAAAAATTTCTGACTTGCCTGAAAGTACTGTTCGTCCTGTTATGGAAGAATTTCAAGCTGAATTAGAGAGAAAGTTTATGGAGAATAATGGCGTTTAGACAGTAAACTCAATTATTAAAACCAACCTTTGTGATTCTTTTGATAGATTTCAATAAACTCCTCGTCTGATTTTGTTAGGTATATGATTCCTTCAATAAGACCAATAATTCCCATTACTGAAGCTCCAATTCCGCAAGTTAGGATTGAAACTAGTAGCATTATTAATCCTTCTTTGGTGTATCCGAGAACAAATTTATGAATGCCCAAAGAGCTTAATAATATTCCTAAAACACCAGCAATTACTCTCTTGCTCTCTTGTATTTTGTTTCCGTTTTGATCTATGATTTCCATTATTTTTAATTTTAAAGCGTAAATTTACTCTTTATTTTTTATTTAAAAAGTGTGCTTTAATTTTATCTACAATTGCTTGAGCTAGCTTTATTTTAGATTCACTAGTCCATCCCGCAACATGTGGAGATAGAAGAACATTTTCTGAATTAATTAAATAATCGAAATCTTCAGGTAAACTGTCGTCTTCAAATAAATTCTCAAAAGAGTCTTTTTCATATTCTAAAACATCTAAACCGGCACCAAGTATTTTTCCACTTTTTAAAGAGTTAGTTAAGTCTTTAGTTACGACAGCAGAACCTCTAGCGGTATTGATTAACCAGAAAGGTTTAGAGAAATTCGATATAAAGGAGTTATTAATCATATTTTTAGAAAGAGAATTAAAAGGTGTGTGCAAGCTTAACACATCTGCCTTGTCTTGTAATTCTGTTAAGCTAACTTGTTTGCAGTTTTCATCTCCAACATTACTCTTTATATCATAACAAATTGTTTTCACACTAAAACCTTTTAGTTTTTTAGCAAAAGACTTACCCATGTTTCCATATCCTATTAAACCGATAGTCTTTCCTTCTAATTCAACACCTCTATTGGTTTCACGAAGCCACATTCCTTGTCTAATTTCTCTATCCGCATTATTTAGGTTGTTAAATAGAGATAATAACATACCTAAAGCGTGTTCTCCAACAGCATTAGAGTTTCCTTCAGGTGCAGCAATTAATTTAATACCTTTACTTTCTGCATATTCACAGTCAATACTTTCTAGTCCGGCTCCAACTCGAGCAATAAA
>CAWVSR010000080.1:0-6149 GCA_963932865.1 uncultured Kordia sp.
AATTAGGAATGTTTAAATTAAAGCACATTACCAAAGGAGTAGATCATTATGGCTTATCGTTAATTTTAGGAGGAGCTGAAAGTAGTTTATGGGATTTATGTAATACCTATGCTTCCTTAGCTGGAACATTGAACCATTATACTGAAAGTTCTAGTGAATATTATACAGATGAATTTAACAAAGCTTCGTTTAAAAAAAAGAAAAAAACAGCATTTGGAAAACCAATTTCTAGCAAAACCATTTTTGACGCAGGAAGTATTTATTTAGCATTCGAGGCAATGAAAGAAGTAAATAGACCAGAAGGAGATGAAGCATGGAAGTTTTATGATTCCTCTAAAGAAATTGCATGGAAAACAGGTACAAGTTTTGGAAATAGAGATGCTTGGGCTATTGGAGTAACTAAAGACATTGTTGTTGGAGTTTGGGTTGGAAATGCAGATGGAGAAGGAAGACCAGATTTAACTGGGTTAAATAGTGCTGCACCTGTTTTATTTGATGTATTTAATCTATTTCCAAAAGCCACTTGGTTTTCTAAACCTTTTGATGAACTTATTGAAATTAATACCTGCAAACTAAGTGGGCATATTGCAACCGAAATATGTGAAATTAATACCATTTGGGCTCCTAAATTAGGGAATCGTTTTAAATCATGCCCTTATCATCATTTAGTACATCTTGATAAAAACAGTACATATCGAGTAAACACATCCTGTGAAAATTTTGATAATATTACAAATACACCTTGGTTCACATTACCTCCATTACAAGAGTGGTACTATAAAAAACATCATGCTAATTATAAAACAGTACCCCTATTAAGAGACGACTGTAAGAATGAAATTGAAAAAAGAATGGATTTTATTTACCCTAAAAAAAATAGTACCATTACCATAACAAAAAATGAGTACGAAGAGTTTAATCCTCTAATCATAAAAATTGCACATACAAATCCAGAAACTAAAGTTTATTGGTATTTGGATAGTCAATTCATTCAAACTACCGAAACATATCATGAAATTGGAATATTACCCACATTAGGGAAACATATTATTACCGTTGTTGACGAAAATGGAAATGAAATTAGAAGAAATATTACTATTACTTACTAAATTTTAAGGACCTTTTTTATTTATAATATATATTCTCTAAATTTGCATTCCCAAAAAAACAGTAGTTGAAAACAAAACTATTAGGCATACTATTTACAGCAATGTATCTTTTAGCAATGTTGAAACCTATATCTCCAATAATAGGTTACTACATAAACTACGATTATATTGTAGATGTACTTTGTGAAAACAAGGATAAGCCTGTTTTAAAATGTAATGGTAAATGTCATTTAACTAAAGAACTTAAAAAAGCTAATGACGGTATTGCCCCAAAAGAAAATATTCCGCCATTGAACATGAAGGAATACCCTGTTGCTTTTATTAATAATTACAATAGCATAAATGCTGTTTTTTACAATACAAAAACCACTCAAAATTTTACAAAGTATAATTTAGAGTACTACTTTCAATACCTATCAGAAATTCTTAAACCACCCACATTTTAATTTAGTTACACCGTAAAAATTCCATTTATCTTAAATAAATGGCCAAATAATTGCACATAAAAATCTAAATTAAAATGAAATACCTACAATCAATAGCATTAGGCTTAATGGCTTGTGCATCAAGTTTTGCACAAGAAGAAACTACTACAGAAAATAAATGGTCTACAAATAGGCCAGACGGACATGCTCCAATTGGAGTAATGGCCGATCATGTTCATCATAAAGGAGAATTCATGATGTCTTACAGGTTTATGAATATGGGAATGAATAAACTTAAGCTAGAGGACAACAATATTTCCAATATGGAAGCCTTAAACAATTATATGGTTGTTCCTAAAAACATGAGCATGAATATGCATATGATAGGCGCAATGTATGCCCCAACGGATAAAATAACCTTAATGGCAATGGCGAATTATCTCGAAAATGATATGAATCTTCAAATGAAAATGATGGGAAGCGGAATGCCTATGATGACTAAAGATTTTAGTACACAATCTGGTGGATTTGGAGATGTTTCTTTAAGTGCACTCTATAGTATATTTAATAAAAATAGGAAAAGTTTACACACGCAACTTGGTGTATCAATCCCTACGGGAAGTATTGAAGAAAAAGATGTTACTCCAATGTCAATGAACAACGAAATACAACTTCCTTACCCTATGCAATTAGGAACAGGTTCTTGGGGAATAAAAGCTGGTGTTACGTATTTATGGCAAAATAACATTCACTCATTTGGAGCTCAAGTAAACGGACATTTAAACATCAATGAAAATGATCAAGACTTTACTTTTGGTAATCAATACAATGCTACTACTTGGGCTGCTATTAAAGCTAACAATTGGTTTAGTGCTTCATTAAGGTTAAATGCTCAACTTATAGAAGAAATTGATGGCGCTAGTACTTTATTAAACCCAATGATGGTTACAACTGCCGACACAATGAATTCTGGTGGTTTCTTTGCTCATTACGGATTTGGTATAAACCTATTAAAACCAAATGGTTTCTTAAAAGGAATGCGTTTGGGAGCAGAGGTATTATTACCTGTTTTTCAAAAAGTTAATGGAATTCAATTAGACCGAAGTAATTCAGTAACTCTTGGATTGCAATATGCTTTTCACTAAGAGAAATAAATATTTAAAAAAAGCCGAGATATAAAATCTCGGCTTTTTTTAAAATAAATGTTAATTTCTTGGTGCAGATGGATACGGTATAGACTCTTTCTGGGATATGTTTGTAAGTTTCATATACATTATAATATCATTTTCTAAATAAGATATAACCGCCTCATCATTCAATAGTTCAAATGGAAAATGTAAAGATGTCATTGGTGATTTATTACCATACTCTTTAATGATATCATTATCCATATTTAAATCACGTTTAAGATTAGCTTCTCCTTTAAATCTTGCTATATAAAAATTTGAAGATGGTTTTAGTACTTCAAAGTCTGTAACTTTTCCTCGAAAATAAGCCGAAATCAGTTTTTTATTATTCAAAATGGACTTTGATACAAATAAATTAGTACCAGAACCACCGCCCTGAATACCTGCTATCCAATTTTCAAAGTAAACAACTGAATAGTCTTTGGTGACAATAGACATTTCATTAGAAATTTTAACGCTATCTTTTGAACTTTTACATTGAAAAAAAACAAAGAAAGCAATAAAAAACAAACGATATTTATATAGTAAATTCATAAGATATAACTTTATAAGTCATAAATATAAACATAAAAAAGCCTTACTCAAAAGTAAGGCTTTTTTAATATTATTTAAATAATTATTAGTTATTCAGTGCTTCAGCTCCACCAACTATCTCTAAGATTTCGTTAGTAATTGCAGCTTGACGTGCTTTGTTATACGTTAATTTTAATGCGTCTCTCAATTCCGTTGCATTATCTGTAGCCTTATGCATAGCTGTCATACGTGCACCATGCTCTGCAGCAAAAGAATCACGAATAGCTTTGTATAATTGTGTTTTTAAAGATTTAGGAATTAAAGCTTCTACAATTTCTTCTTTAGAAGGCTCAAATAAATATTCTAAATTAACATCAGCATCAGCAGTTTCATTAACAATTGGTAAAAATTGTTCGGTCATGATAATCTGTGTAGCTGCATTTTTAAACTTATTATAAACAAGCTCAATTTTATCATAAGAACCATCAACAAATTTATCCATTAACATCTCTGCAATTTCAGCAACATTGTCAAAAGTTAAATCATCATAAACCTCACTTTTATTAGAGATTATGGTACTTCTTTTTTCTAAAATATCATTAGCTTTCTTACCAATACAAACAAAATCAACATGTTTTCCATTGTATACGTTATCTAACAAATGATTAGACTGTTTTATTATATTAGAATTAAAACCACCACAAAGACCTCTATTAGAAGTAATTGCAACTAACAAAACTTTATTTACTTCCTTTTCTGTTGCATAAACACTTCCGTTTTCTGCATCTAAAGTAGCACTTAAGCTTTGTAATAACTCTGTAAGTTTGTCTGCGTAAGGACGCATAGCTGTAATAGCATCTTGGGCTTTCTTTAACTTTGCAGCAGATACCATTTTCATGGCACTAGTAATCTGCATTGTTGAAGAAATAGAGGATATTCTATTACGTATTTCTTTTAAGTTTGCCATCTTTTTTAGTATTCAGAGTTAGTTAATAAATTGGTTAGACCAAATTTATTTGTACTAACGCATTACTTTAATAATAAACTTGAATACATACTATTGAGAATTAATATCTCAATAGTATGTATTTAATATTAATATTTAGCTGATAATTCTTTAGCTACTGAACTTAACGTATCAATAACTTCATCAGTTAACTTACCTTTCTTTAATAAATCTAAAGTAGGTCTATGTTTTGCGTTTAAGAATTCGATATAATCTCTTTCAAATTCTTTTACTTTATCTACAGGTACATTTGCTAATAAATTTTTAGCTCCTGCGTAAATAATAGCTACTTGATCTTCAACAGTAAAAGGATCGTTTTGAGCTTGCTTTAAGATCTCTACGTTACGTTTACCTTTATTAATTACATTTAAAGTAGCAGCATCTAAATCAGAACCAAACTTTGCAAATGCTTCTAATTCACGAAACTGAGCTTGATCTAGTTTTAATGTTCCAGAAACTTTTTTCATTGATTTAATCTGAGCAGAACCACCAACACGAGATACAGAAATACCTACGTTAATTGCCGGACGAACACCAGAATTAAATAAATCACCATCTAAGAATATCTGTCCATCAGTAATAGAAATTACGTTTGTTGGGATATAAGCTGATACATCTCCTGCTTGAGTTTCGATAATTGGTAAAGCAGTTAAAGAACCACCACCTTTTACTTTATCTTTTAATGAAGCAGGTAAATCGTTCATTGTTTTCGCAATAGCATCGTCGTTAATAACTTTTGCTGCACGCTCTAACAATCTAGAGTGTAAGAAAAATACATCTCCAGGATAAGCCTCACGTCCCGGTGGTCTTCTTAATAATAAAGAAACCTCACGGTAAGCTACTGCTTGTTTTGATAAATCATCATATATAATTAATGCTGGTCTACCAGTATCTCTAAAGTATTCTCCAATAGATGCTCCTGTAAAAGGTGCATATACTTGCATTGCTGCAGGATCAGATGCATTAGCCGCTACAACAGTAGTATAAGCTAAGGCTCCTTTTTCTTCTAAAGTTTTTACTATTAATGCAACTGTAGAAGCTTTCTGTCCTATGGCAACATAGATACAGTAAACTGGTTCTCCAGCGTCATAAAATTCTTTTTGATTTAAGATAGTATCAATACAAACAGCTGTTTTACCAGTTTGTCTATCTCCAATAACTAACTCACGTTGTCCTCTACCTACAGGTATCATAGCATCAATTGCTTTGATTCCAGTTTGCATTGGCTCCGTTACAGGCTCTCTAAAAATAACTCCAGGTGCTTTACGCTCTAAAGGCATTTCAAAAGTTTCACCTTGAATTGGTCCTTTACCATCAATTGGCTGACCTAAAGTGTTAACAACACGTCCAACAACACCTTCTCCTACATTAATAGAAGCGATACGTTGAGTTCTCTTAACAACTGTACCTTCAACAATACCAGTTGCAGCACCCAAAAGTACAACACCTACATTGTCCTCTTCCAAGTTCAATACAATTCCTTCTAATCCACCATCGAATTCTACTAATTCACCATATTGTACATTAGATAATCCAAATACACGTGCAATACCATCTCCAACTTGTAGAACTGATCCTACTTCGTCTAATGAAGCAGAAGCTTCAAATCCTGATAATTGCTTTTTGATAATTGCTGATACTTCAGCAGGTTTAACTTCAGCCATTTTTATTGATAATTAAAGTAATTCGTAATTAATTTTGAGAAAATGTTCTCTTTAACTTATTAAAATTGTTCGCAATACTTGCGTTATATTGTAAATCTCCAACACGTAAAATAAATCCACCTAATATAGATTCATCCACAGTATTTTCGATTAATGCTTCTTTACCTGTTAATTCTTTAACTTTTGCCAACACTTTCGTGTTCATTTCATCAGTTAAAGGTACTGCTGTAGTTACATGAGCTTTT
>CAWVSR010000081.1:0-6084 GCA_963932865.1 uncultured Kordia sp.
GTATTCAAACTTCGTTTTTATATCGTCAAAAAGATTGATTTGATTTTTGGTAAACTCTTTTTCATTTAAATCTTCACTAGCTGCTAAATGAGAAAAAATAGAGGTTACATTTACAGCACCACTGGTGTTTGTGTGTTCTGTAATTTTTTCAATATCTTCTTGAGAAAACCCTAAACGATTTAGACCAGTATTAAATTTAATATGAATAGGATAATTATGATGTTTAAAAGTAGTTGCGACTGAAATAAAATCGAGCAACACTCTAAAGTTATAAAGACTAGGTTCTAAACAATGCTCAATTAGGAGTTGAAAATTTGTGGTCTGAGGGTGTAAAACCAATATAGGTTTGTGAATTCCTGCTTTTCGTAATTGTATGCCTTCATGTACATACGCAACAGCAAAATAATCAACGTCTAACTTTTGTAAATATTGGGCAATAGTTTCTGCATCACTACCATAAGCAAAAGCCTTAACTACAGCTAAAAATTTAGTTTTTGGCTTAATTTTACTTTTAATAAACTCAAAATTATGCTTGAGCTTACTTAAGTCAATTTCTAGTATAGTTTCTTGAGCTATTGCCATTAACAGTTATTTTTTGATAACTTTTTCAGAGTCAACATCAAAGTCTTTTATTGTTTCGTTTTGCATTGCTTTATAATATGCAGCTCTACTTAATGGTTCATACTCTTCATTTTCTCCTAGCAAAACTAGATCTTCACCAGATGCTTTTCGGAAACTGTATTGTGCAAGATTACCAGAACGTGTACAAACAGCATGAACTTTGGTAACATATTCTGCAGTAGCCATTAGTGATGGCATAGGTCCAAACGGATTGCCTTTAAAGTCCATATCTAAGCCTGCGACAATTACACGAATGCCCTTGTTTGCTAAATCATTACACACTTTTACAATACCGTCATCAAAAAATTGAGCTTCATCAATTCCAACTACATCACAACCGTCTGCTAAAATTGGAATGTTTACGGCAGCAGGAACTGGAGTGGATCTAATTTCATTAGCATCATGAGATACTACCATATTGTCATCAAAACGATTGTCTATAGAAGGTTTGAAAATTTCTACACGTTGCTTAGCAAATTGAGCACGTTTTAATCTACGTATAAGTTCTTCTGTTTTTCCTGAAAACATAGATCCGCATATCACTTCAATCCATCCAAATTTCTCATCATGATTTACAGTATTTTCTAGAAACATAGTAATTTAGTTATATGTATAGTGATATTTGAAACAAAATTACACAAATTTAATGTATTGACTCCTAAAAAATCTATGACAATATCAATGCCGTTTTTAAGGTTTATTTTAGTATATTTCAACAAATTTATAGCAACTTTAAATGTTTAGTGGAGAAATGAAAGCGATACTTAGATCAAATTTACAAGCACTTGCTGAGAAAATTAATAACCTTTCCAGCGATACATCTGTTTCAGAATTACAAAATTCTGCAAAAGAACTGTATGAGCAATTAACGGTTTTAATGTTTGTTGAAGAGAATTTGACAGTTGAAAAAAATATTGAATCACCATCTGATTTTTCTACTCCAAAGGGTGAAAATTTTCAAAAACAAACCATTGAAGAAGAAGATATAGGAGATCCAGAAATTTTGTCGACTTTTGATGAGGATTTATTTGTTTCTGATGAAGGAATGGACGAGCATATTATAGAGTCAGCAACTGAAAAAATGATTGATATAGTAGCTCAAATGGAGCCTGAAACCCTTCAGGTTGACGATTTGTTTGAAACAATAATGGCTCAACCAACTCCAACTGAAAATTATAGAGAAATAGAGCAGTCTAAACAACTAGATTTAGAAGTATCATTACATAAACCATCCTCTTTAAATGATCGTTTAAAAAAAGGAATAAATATTGGATTAAACGATCGTATTGCATTTGTTAAGCATTTATTTAATGGAAGTACTGAGGACTTTAATAGGGTTGTTTCTCAACTAAATACCTCTTCAAGTGAATTAGAAGCTCTTGAGTTTTTAAACAATATGGTAAAACCTGAATATAATAATTGGATTGGAAAAGAAGCTTACGAGCAACGCTTGTTGGTGTTTTTAGAAGGTAAATTTTTGTAGTCTATTGTATCGTTTTAAAAAGGCAACTAAATTTGGTTTAATTAAACTAGTATAGTTAATCTTGCACCATTATTATTACAAATATCATGAGTAAACTATTTATAGTGCCAACCCCAATTGGTAATTTAGAAGATATGACTTTTAGAGCAGTTAAAGTTTTGAAAGAAGCAGATTTAATTTTAGCAGAAGATACTAGAACTTCAGGAAAATTATTAAAACACTTTGAAATTAATACGCATATGCAATCACACCATATGCACAACGAGCACAAAACTGTTGAAAGTGTGTTACAGAAACTAAAAGCAGGTCAAACGATTGCGCTAATTTCTGACGCAGGTACTCCTGCAATTTCTGATCCTGGATTTTTATTGACAAGAGCCTGTGTAAATGAAGGTATAGAGGTAGACTGTTTACCGGGAGCTACAGCTTTTGTTCCTGCCTTAGTTAACTCTGGATTACCAAATGATAAATTTGTATTTGAAGGGTTTTTGCCTGTTAAAAAGGGAAGACAAACTCGTTTAAAACTTTTAGCAGAAGAAACTCGGACTATAATTTTTTACGAATCTCCGCATAAATTAGTAAAAACATTAGGTCATTTTTGCGAATATTTTGGAGAAGAAAGACAAGTGTCCGTCTCTAGAGAGTTAACAAAGCTATACGAGGAAACTATTCGTGGTACAGCAAAGGAAGTTTTAACTCATTACCAGAATAAAGCTCCAAAAGGAGAGATTGTAGTAATTGTTCAAGGGAAATAAATCAACTTAAAATATTTTTGTTAATCACTTAAAAAGTTTCTTTTTAATATAATTATTTTATTCAAAAATGAATATAATTCAATACGTAATAAATGCAACAAAATTTGCAGAAAAAGGAGTTGTAAACACATTAAATCTTTTAAACGAAGATGCTACAGTGCCATTTATTTCAAGATATAGGAAAGAGGTTACTGGGAATCTTGATGAGGTTCAAATAGGAGAAATTGTTAAGTATAAAAGTTTATTTGAAGATATAGAAAAGCGTAAGAAAACTATAATAAAATCTATATCAGAACAAGGTAGTTTAACAGATGAATTAAAACAAAAAATTGAGAAGGTTACCGACTTAACTAAGTTAGAAGATATTTATCTCCCTTTTAAGAAAAAAAGAAAAACAAAAGCAACAGAAGCTCGTGATAATGGTTTAAAACCTTTGGCAAAAATAATTATGAAGCAACAAGATTTAAATATAGAATCTACTGCATCAAGGTTTTCTAAAGGAAATGTAAAAAATAAAGAAGAAGCACTTCAAGGAGCAAGACATATTATAGCTGAGTGGGTAAATGAAAATGAATTTGTACGTCAGAAAGTTAGAAGAATATACCAGAGAAAAGCTACTGTTTCATCAAAGATTATTAAAGCAAAAGTAACAGAAGATAAAGCTCAGAAATACCAACAATATTTTGATTGGGATGAGCTATTACACAAAGCACCGTCGCACAGATTATTAGCTTTGTTAAGAGCTCAAAACGAAGGGTTTGTAAGAATAAAAGTTGCAGTAGATAAAGACGAGGCTTTAGATAGTATAGATAATTCTGTAATTAAAGCAGGAAGTCAGTCTTGTGCAGATCAGGTTTTTATGGCTATTGAAGATTCATACAAGCGTTTGCTACAGCCAACAATTAGTAATGAGGTGTTAAAAGTAGCCAAGGAAAAGGCAGATGATAAAGCTATAGAGGTGTTTTCAAATAACTTACGTCAGTTATTGTTAGGTGCGCCTTTAGGTGAAAAACGAATTTTAGCTTTAGATCCAGGTTTTAGAAGTGGTTGTAAGGTAGTTTGTTTAGATGAAAATGGAGACTTAAAACATAATGAAACTATTTACCCACACCCACCTCAGAGTAAAGAAGCAGAAGCTTTAAAAAAAATTAAATCATTAGTTGATGCTTATAAAATTGAAGCAATAGCTATTGGAAACGGAACAGCTTCACGAGAAACAGAAGCATTTGTAAAAAAGCTATTTTTAGATAAGGATGTGCAAGTATTTGTGGTTAATGAAGCAGGTGCATCGGTATATTCGGCCTCTAAAATAGCAAGAGATGAATTTCCGGAGTACGATGTAACGGTAAGAGGTTCGGTTTCTATTGGTAGACGCTTAGCAGATCCTTTAGCTGAACTAGTAAAAATTGATCCTAAATCTATTGGAGTAGGACAGTATCAGCACGATGTTGATCAAGCAAAACTCAAGAAGGAATTAGATACTGTTGTAATGAGCTGTGTAAATACTATTGGTGTAAATGTAAATACTGCAAGCGCACCATTGTTAAGTTATGTGTCAGGGATTGGAGCTACAATTGCAGAAAATATTGTAAAGTATCGAACAGAAAACGGAGGAATTCAATCTCGTAATGAGTTGAAAAAAATACCACGTCTAGGAGCCAAAGCATTTGAGCAATCTGCCGGATTTATTCGTGTTATTGGAAGTAAAAATCCTCTAGATAATTCTGCTGTTCATCCAGAAAGATATAAGCTAGTCGAGCAAATGGCTAAAGATTTAAAAGTAAAACTTTCAGAATTGATAGGAGACAAAGATTTAATTTTAAAAATACCTTTAGATAAATATTGTTCAGAAGAAATAGGGTTACTTACATTAAAAGATATTGTTGAAGAGTTAGAGAAACCAGGTTTAGATCCAAGAAAAACAGCCAAAGTATTTGAGTTTGCCGCAGATTTAAAAAAGATTGAAGATATAAAAATAGGCATGTGTATTCCTGGTATTGTAAACAACATTACTAATTTTGGGTGCTTTGTTGATATAGGTATTAAGCAAAGTGGTTTGGTGCACATATCAAAATTGGCAACTAAATTTATTTCAGATCCAAACGAAGTAGTAAAACTTAACCAGCACGTTAGCGTAAAAGTAATAAATATTGATGAAAACCTTGGAAGAATACAGCTAAGTATGATAGACTAAGATTTTTTTTTTTTTGAAATTCTTTTCTCTTTATTTTTAACAAAAATTAATTTGTTTCTGCTTTTTGAATTTTCACGTTGTTCAATTTCAAAACTTCCTATTGACTTAATTAATGGTGTTAATTTTTCAAAACCATAATTTCTAGAGTCAAAATTAGTTTGTTTTTTTTGAAGTAAACTTCCTACATCTCCAAGAAAAGCCCATCCATCTTCATCTGAAGAATCGGTAATAGTTGTAGATAATAGCTTAACTACTTTTGGAGTGATTTTATCAATACTTTCTTCTGTTTTGTTTTTCTTATTAACCCCTTCTTTTTTGTTATTTTGATTTTTTAAAATTTCAATATAAATAAATTTATCACAGGCAACAATAAACGGAGTTGGTGTTTTTTTCTCTCCTATGCCAATTACTTGCATTCCAGCTTCTCTTAATCTAGTGGCTAATTTTGTAAAGTCACTGTCACTAGAAACTAAGCAAAACCCATTAACTTTTTCTGAATAAAGAATATCCATAGCATCAATAATCATTGCAGAGTCAGTTGCGTTTTTTCCGGAAGTATAAGCGTATTGTTGAATAGGCGTAATTGCATTTTCAAGAAGTAAGTTTTTCCATTTTGATAAATGAGGATTTGTCCAGTCACCATAAATTCTTTTGATGGTAGGGTTTCCGTATTTTGCAATTTCTTCCATCATTTCTTTAACATGGGCAGAAGGAATATTATCACCATCTATAAGTACTGCTAAATTTAGATTCATAAAACTATATATTTAAGAATTTAAAGATACACTTTTTATAATTTGTTTAATTCCATATTCTGGGCTTGAAACAATTTCTTTGTTAAAATTTATTAGGTGGTTTATAACACCTTGCATTGATGCTTGTGCTAGAAAAACAACATCCACTTGTTGTTCAATACTTTTAATTGTTTTGCAATTTTATATTCATATTCTTGTTGATAACCATTTTCGAAATGTATCTAATGGGCAGAGCAATCGCATTCAATAATAGTAATTTCTTTATGTTTCTTTTTG
>CAWVSR010000082.1:0-6031 GCA_963932865.1 uncultured Kordia sp.
GAACGCAGAGCTGAATCTACTAGAAACTTCTTAGCTTTAGAAGTGTATATAAACGCAAGAAGATTCACTTTTGCGGGTTACGGAGAATTTAAACCTATTGTCTCTTGTCCTTTGATGGATTGTACAGAGGAAGAACATCAATTAAATAGGCGTAGTGAATTTGAAATCATTAAATATTAAAATATAATTAAAGTAAAAAAAGTCTCATAAAATTAAATTTAATGAGACTTTTTTTACTTTAAAAAACACTTATATTTACTTTATGGAAGAAATTCTATTAAAATATTTACCTGAACGTTCTGTGTCAATAATTTTTGATTTGATTAGAGTAAATAAAGTCAACTTAAAAATTGTTAACGAACGTGTTACAAAACATGGAGATTACAGAAGGACTCCAGACGGGAAACATCAAATAACGATAAATTCAAATTTAAATAAATATCGTTTTTTAATGACCTTAGTTCATGAAATAGCTCATTTAGTTGCTATTGAGAAGTATGGGAGAGCTATTAAGCCTCATGGTGTTGAGTGGAAACACACTTTTCAACAGCTAATGTTGCCATTTATTAATCCTTCAGTTTTTCCAAATCAATTATTACCAGATATAGCCAACCACTTTAAAAACCCTAGAGCAAGTAGTGATACAGATGCGAAGTTGTCTGTATTGTTAAAACAATTTGATAGTAAGACAGATAAAAATTATATTTTTGAAATTCCCTTAGGAAGCATTTTTCGAATTCATAATGGTAAAGTTTTTAAGAAGGGTAAAAGGCGTATTAAACGTTACGAGTGTTTGGAAGTAAATTCAGGTAAAGTTTACTTATTTCAACCAAATGCAGAAATTGAATTGCTCAGGGCTAATTAAAGAATACAAAAACAAATAAATGAATAAAAATTATTACGCAATATTAATGGCAGGTGGAGTTGGATCTCGTTTTTGGCCAGTAAGCACATCAGGTTTTCCAAAACAATTTCATGATATGTTAGGTACTGGAGATACGCTAATACAAAAAACATTTTCTAGATTAAGTAATATTATACCTAAGGAAAATATTTTGATTCTAACGAATGAAAAATATAATGATTTGGTTTTAGAGCAGTTACCAGAAGTTCGTCAGCAGCAAGTATTGTTAGAGCCTGCAATGCGAAATACGGCACCTTGTATATTGTACGCATCGTTAAAAATACAAAAGGAAAATCCTGATGCAGTTATGATTGTTGCTCCAAGTGACCACTGGATTGAGGACGAAAAAGCTTTTACAGATAATGTAGCGCAAGCTTTTGAATATTGCTCTAAGAATGATGCTTTAATGACTTTAGGTATTTCTCCAACATTTCCAAATACGGGTTATGGGTATATTGAATTTGATAAAGATGCTCAAGAAGATATTAAAGTCGTCAATCAATTTAGAGAAAAGCCTGATTATGAAACAGCTAAAGATTTTATATCACAAGGTAATTTTTTATGGAATGCAGGGATTTTTATGTGGAGTGCTAAAAGTGTAACAGCTGCTTTTAAGAAATTTCAGCCAAAGTTGTATGAGGTTTTCGAGAATGGGATTTCTTCATATAATACAGCTTTAGAAAATGAATTTATAAAAAATAATTATGCTAAAGCTGAAAATATTTCTGTGGACTATGCCATAATGGAAGCTGCTAAAAATGTTTTTGTAGCTAAAGCTAATTTTGATTGGAACGACCTTGGAACTTGGGGGAGTTTATATGAGAAACTAGATACGGACATAAATGATAATGCAATTGTTAATGCAAAGGTATTAGCAGAGGAAGCATCAGGAAATATGATTCGAACTGACAAAGAAAAGTTAGTTGTTGTAGATGGTTTGAACGATTATATTATTATAGATAAAGAAGAGGTTTTAATGATTTACCCTAAATCAAAAGAGCAAGATATTAAGAAAATTGTAAATCGTGTAAAGAAAGATTTTAATACTGATTTGACATAGTTTGAAAAAGTTTTAAATGAATTAAAAATAGAAAATAAGTATGACCGAAGAAATAAACCAATCTCCAGAAGAAGAAAAGGCATCAGGAACAGATGTTAAAAAGGATGCTAAAGGGTTGTTTAAAAGTATCTCTTCTTTTTTATCAGATTTGCTAGATATTCGTGGAGAAACAGATAAAGACCAAACGATTGCAGATATTAAAAAAGATATTGCTTTTAAAGGTCATACCGCTTGGATACTAATTTTTGCAGTATTTATTGCTTCTATTGGTTTAAATGTTAGTTCTACTGCGGTTGTTATTGGAGCCATGTTAATATCTCCTTTAATGGGGCCTATTTTGGGTATAGGACTTTCGTTAGCAATATATGATATTGATACGTTAAAACGTTCTTTAGTAAATTTAGGGGTAATGGTAGGTTTAAGTGTGTTTACGGCATTTTTATACTTTAAATTATCTCCATTAACGGAAGAGACTCCGGAGTTGGTTGCTAGAAAAGCACCGATTATTTTAGATGTTTTAATAGCTATTTTTGGTGGTTTTGCCTTAATAGTAGCTCGATCTAAAAAAGGTACAATGGCTTCAGTTATTTTTGGTGTAGCCATTGCCACGGCATTGATGCCTCCACTGTGTACCGTAGGATATGGTTTAGCTATTGGTGATCCTAAATTTTATCTTGGAGCATTGTATTTATTTTGTATCAATACTATTTTTATAGCTTTAGCAACATTTGTTGTTGCCAAAATATTATCCTTTCCATTAGTAAAATATGCTAATGAAGCGAAGAGGAATAAAATTAAATGGACCGTTACAATTATTGCTGTTTTAGCAATTGTACCTGCAATATTGACTTTTATAACGGTTCTTGAAAAAAGTAATCAAGACAGGGATATTAGGAATTTTATAAAAAATGAAATTAAGAGTAATGAAGAGTTGTTTTATAGTAATTACGAAGTTAATTATGATAAGAAAAAAATATCTTTTACTTTTTTTAGTGAGTTGCCAGATGCAACAATTGCAGATTTAAAAAACGAAAAAAATTCTTATGAATATATAAGAGATTTCAAGTTTAAGTTTAAAGGAAACAAAGTAAAGAGTTTTGATTTAATTTCAACTGCATATCAAGATTCTCAAAAACGTATTGAACAAAAGAATAATGTAATAAAAGGACTTCAAGGAACAATAGAAAACCTTAAAGCTGAATTAGAATCTAAAAATAAAAAACTTCCACTAGACTTTTTAAAAATATCAAAAGAAGCTAAGATTAATTTTTATGACTTGAAAAACATTTCTTTTTCTAAAGAGTTGAAATCTGATTTTAAAAAGATAGATACTATGCCAACAGCAAGAGTAACTTGGAGATCATTGTTAATAGACAGTTTAGCTTTAAAAAGAAATAATAAATTAAAAGTATGGCTTCAAAATGAAATGAAATTAGATACTATTTATATTAAGAATTAAATTTTGAAAATAGAACTTCTTAAAAAACTAAAGGTTTTTTGTTTTTTAAGAAGTTTAAATTATTGCAAAAAAGTGACATGTAATATTAATTGTTATCTAAATATGCCTGTTTCACTTTTTTCATCAAGTTAGAGGAGTATACAAAGTTTGTAACATCTTCATTATCTGTTCTGAAAATTTCTTTATTATTCCCAACCCACTCTTTATGACCATTTTTTAAAAAGATAATTTTTTGTCCAATTTCCATAACAGAGTTCATGTCGTGAGTATTCACTACCGTAGTTATATTGTATTCTTGAGTTATCTCAAGTATTAGGTTATCAATTAAAATAGATGTTTGAGGGTCTAAGCCTGAATTAGGTTCGTCACAAAAAAGATATTTAGGATTCATTACGATAGCTCTCGCAATAGCGACTCTTTTTTGCATACCTCCTGAAATCTCTGAAGGAAATTTGTGGTTAGAGTTTATTAAAGCAACTCTTTTAATGACTTCATTTGCCCGGTCTTTTTTTTCGCTAGTAGACATATCAGAAAACATTTCCATAGGAAATAACACATTCTCTTCTACAGTCATAGAGTCAAATAAGGCTCCTCCTTGAAAAAGCATTCCGATTTTCACTCTTAAATCTATTTTTTCACTTTTAGATAAATCACTATATATTTTATTATCAAAAGAAATCGTTCCTTGCTCAGGAATGTGCAAGCCTAATAATGATTTTAAAAAAACAGTTTTTCCGGAACCACTCTGACCAATAATTAAATTTGTTTTTCCCTGTTCAAAAGTAGTTGTGATACCTTTAAGTACTTTATGACCGTCAAATTCTTTGTGTAAGTTATTTACTTTAATCATTAGGTTAACATTAATTGAGTAATAATATAATTTACAATGATAATCACAACACTTGTCCATACAAATGATGAAGTTGCAGCTTTACCAACTTCTAGTGCCCCACCTTTCATATAATAACCATGAAACGAAGGTATTGTAGCTAATATAAATGCAAAGAAAAATGTTTTTACATATGCATATATAATCTGAAATTCATTAAAGTCATATTGCAGACCCATTGTAAAATCTTCACTATTAGAAAATCCTCCATAAACACAAGCAACCCATCCTCCTAAAACTCCAAGAAACATAGCAAGTGTTATTACAAACGGATACAGCATTAAGGCTATGATTTTAGGAAATACTAAATAGTTTAATGAATTTATACCCATAACCTCCAAAGCATCTATTTGTTCTGTAACCCTCATACTTCCTATACTTGAAGTAATGAACGATCCGACTTTTCCAGCCATAATGATAGACATAAATGTAGGAGCAAATTCTAAAACGATACTTTGTTTTGTGGCAAAACCAACCAGATACTTTGGTATTAAAGGATTATCTATGTTTAAGGCTGTTTGAATGGCAATAACCCCACCAACAAAAAAGGATATAAAAGCAACAATACCAAGTGAACCGATAATTAAATCATCAATTTCTTTAAAAATCAATTTCTTCAAAGCACTCCATTTGGTGAACTTGCTAAAAATATCTTTTAGCATGATAAAATAAAGGCCAAAATCACGTAGGTATTTCATATGAAGCTAAAATAATAAATCTAACGATTATATCGATAGATAAAAACTAAGTTTTATTAGAAACCCGAATATTAAGTATTTGTTAACTTATACTTTTTTAATTTATTTTTTAAGTAAAAAATGTAATTTTATCAAAAAAAATACAAATGAAACTATTGAGCTTAACAATTACATTTCTAATTGCTTTATCGAGTTTTTCTCAAGAATCAGGTTCTAGTAAAGCTTCTAAAAACCCTAAATTGGTTGTAGGTATTGTTGTAGATCAAATGCGTTATGATTACTTGACGCGGTTTGAAGCTAAATTTGATGATGGAGGTTTTATGCGTTTGATAAACAATGGATTTAATTGTAAAAATCATCATTTTAATTATGTGCCAACCAAAACAGGTCCAGGTCATGCCTCTGTGTTCACAGGGACATCCCCCTCTAACCACGGTATAATCTCTAATAATTGGTACGACAAATTTTCAGATAAGTTAGTGTATTGCGCATCTGATGAAAGTGTAATTGCAGTTGGAGTAAATACGAGTTCTGAAAGAATGTCACCAAAACGAATGAAAACTACTTCTGTTACAGATCAATTAAAATTACATACACAAGGTAAAAGTAAAGTAATAGGTATTTCCATAAAAGATAGAGGAGCAATTTTACCAGCAGGTCATTCGGCAGATGCAGCTTATTGGTTCCGAGGAAAAAATGAAGGTAAATTTATTACAAGCTCTTACTACAAAAATGAATTGCCTAAATGGGTGAAGAATTTTAATAAAAAAATACCAACATATTTAAAAATATGGGAAACATTGATTCCGATTGATCAATATGTTGAAAGTGGAGCAGACGATTCTAATTTTGAAGAACCATTTAAAGGGCAAGATAAACCAATATTTCCCTATGATTTGAAAAAACTATCCTCCAAAAATAAAGGTTTTGATATTATAAAAAGAACTCCACATGGAAACGAAATGTTAACAAACTTTGCTATTGCATCAATTAAAAATGAAGCTTTAGGAAAAGATGAAAT
>CAWVSR010000083.1:0-5772 GCA_963932865.1 uncultured Kordia sp.
GCATGCAAACTTTGTTTTGAAGTTAGAAGTATCAAAGCGAGTAATAGGTGCAGCCCCACTTTTCCCACTAACCAATGCATCCCAATACTCTTCAATATTGTTCCCTATTGGAGTAAGTGCTCCAAGTCCTGTAACTACAACTCGCTTTAATTCCATATGTATACTTCTTTATTTTGCTCCTTCTATGTAAGTAATTGCTTGACCTACAGTTGCGATATTTTCTGCTTGATCATCTGGGATTTGAATATCAAATTCTTTTTCGAATTCCATTATTAGCTCAACAGTGTCTAATGAATCTGCTCCTAAGTCGTTTGTGAAACTTGCTTCTACAACAACTTCGTTTTCATCAACTCCTAATTTGTCTACTATGATCGCTTTTACTTTTGATGCAATATCTGACATAATCTTTAATTTTTTAAAATTTGTTTGGTGGCAAAAATATAAAACTTTACATTAAAACAATGGTTTAGTTGAAAAATGTACCTTATTTTTTTAAAATTTAGCTGAAGTTACTAGTTTTTAACTTCCAATTGTAAATATTTATTCTTTTTTTTGTGTCAGTTTATAAACAAAAGCTAAAGATATGAAACGTATTGTAATATTCGCTTCTGGTTCTGGAACGAATGCAGAAAACATAATCAAACATTTTCAGAATAATACTTTAGCAACGGTTGTTATGGTATTGAGTAATAAAAGCCAGGCTAAGGTTTTGGATAAGGCTACTGCACTTGGTGTTCCTAATTGTAGTTTTGACAAAGTAGATTTACATGAGACTAAAGTAATTTATAATTTATTGCTTGATCTAAAACCTGACATAATTGTCTTGGCTGGATTTTTATTAAAATTCCCAGAAGATATAATTTTAGAATTCCCTAACATTATTATCAATGTACACCCGGCATTATTACCCAAATATGGTGGTAAAGGTATGTATGGATTAAATGTTCATAAAGCTGTAGTTGCTAATAAAGAAAACGAATCGGGAATTACAATTCATTATGTAAACGAGCATTATGATGAGGGAGCTATTATCTTTCAAGCAAATACCAAAGTACTCGATACTGATACTTTTGAAGATGTAGCCGCTAAGATTCAATTACTAGAACAAAAACATTTTCCTTTAGTAATTGAACAATTATTAAATTAATGGCTGTAAATGTTCATATATACACAGATGGTTCATCTAGAGGTAATCCCGGTCCTGGAGGGTATGGTGTCGTTATGCAATGGGTAGGTAAGCCTTATGTTAAAGAATTTTCTCAAGGCTATTTTAAGACTACCAATAACAGGATGGAGTTGTTAGCGGTGATAGTCGCTCTTGAGCAATTGAAAAAATTAGATACGGAAGTTAAGGTATTTACTGACTCAAAGTATGTTGTTGATTCTGTAGATAAAAAGTGGGTTTTCAAATGGGAAAAAACTCATTATAAAGATAAGAAAAATTCAGACTTATGGAAACGTTTTTTGATAATATATCGAAAACACAAAGTGTCTTTTCAATGGATTAAGGGTCATAACAATCATAAGCAAAATGATAGATGTGATTTTTTGGCAGTTGAATCATCAAAAAAAAAGAACTTACTTATAGATACTGAATATGTGAAAAATGATAATCAATCCTTACTTTAGTATTAATTATAAAAAAAAAATATTTTTTGAGGTTCATTAAGTTTTATTTTTTATTCTTGTTATCTAGTGCTTTTTGTTACTCTCAAGCTAATTGGAAGTTACAAAAGGATTTTTTAGGTATAAATGTATTTACAAGGTCTGTTGATTTTTCGCCTCTTAAAGAATACAAAGTTAGTACTGTTATAAAAACACCTATTAATTCCTTAGTAAAAATATTAGTTAATGGTGACTATTTAAAAGAGTGGAATTACCGAACAACAAAAAGTAGACTTTTAGGTGTAGGTTCTGGAAACAAATATCTCGTATATATGTATAATGATTTGCCGTGGCCAGCAAAAAATAGAGATCATGTATCGGAATTAAAATTAGAATATATAAATGATTCTTTAGTTAGAATTAATATAAAATCGAAACCCGATAAAATTATAAAAACTAAAGGTGTTATTAGAGTGATAAATTTTTCTGGATTCTGGTTGTTAGAAAAGACAAAAATAGGGGTAAAAGTTACTCAGCAAATGTATGGTGATCCAGGTGGTTACTTGCCTGCTTTTATTGTTAATTCTTTTATTGTAGACGCTCCTTTTTCGACTTTTAAAAAATTAAAAGAACATTTTGAGAAGTAAATATTCTACGTAATGATTATTAAATTTATACTATTGTTTTAAAAAAATAATTTTGCGTAATTTTGCATAAAATTAATTCTATGAACAAACTTTTAATTGTAGGTACTGTTGCTTTTGATGCAATAGAAACCCCTTTTGGTAAAACCGATAAAATATTAGGTGGTGCTGCTACTTATATCGGGCTTTCTGCATCTAATTTTGAAAATGTAGATAGTGCAATAGTGTCTGTTATTGGAGATGATTTTCCAAAAGAGCACATAGATATGCTTTTAAACAAGCAGATTGATTTATCGGGTTTAGAAACGGTTAAAGGAGGTAAAACCTTTTTTTGGTCAGGGAAATATCATAATGACATGAATTCTCGAGATACTATTGAGACCCAATTGAATGTCCTTGAAAATTTTAATCCGATTGTTCCAGAAACCTACAAAACAGCTGATGTTGTAATGTTAGGTAATTTACATCCTTTGGTTCAGCTAGGTGTAATTGAGCAAATGACAAAAAAACCTAAATTGGTTGTTTTAGATACAATGGATTTTTGGATGGATTGTGCATTAGCTGAACTGAAACAAGTAATTGCTAAGGTGGATGTTATTACAATCAATGATGAAGAAGCACGACAATTATCTGGAGAATATTCCCTTGTAAAAGCAGCAAGAGTAATTGCAGAGATGGGGCCTGAATATGTAGTGATTAAAAAAGGAGAGCATGGAGCTCTGTTATTTCATAAAGAAAAAGCATTTTTTGCGCCAGCATTACCTTTAGAAGAAGTTTTTGATCCAACTGGAGCAGGAGATACTTTTGCAGGTGGTTTTTCAGGCTATATTGCAAGTACTGGAAATATTTCCTTTGATAATATGAAAAATGCAGTTATTCATGGATCTAATTTAGCATCATTTTGCGTAGAGAAATTTGGTACTGAACGAATGGAGCATTTATCTAAAGAGGATGTTTCTTTTCGATTGAAAGAATTTAAGGAGCTAACAAAATTCGATATTGAATTATAAATTATAAACGTGCTGATATTCAGTGCGTTTTTTCTTAATATTAGAACCCGTACTTGAGTACACAATACAATAACAATGAGTGACGCTTTAAAACATGAATGTGGTATTGCCTTAATTAGGTTAAAAAAACCATTAGAGTATTACAAAGAAAAATACGGAACTGCATTTTATGGAGTAAATAAAATGTATCTAATGATGGAGAAGCAACATAATCGTGGACAGGATGGTGCAGGTTTTGCTAGTATCAAATTAGATATGGAACCTGGTAAGCGTTATATTAGTCGAGTGCGTTCTAACAAACAATTACCAATTCAAGATGTTTTTTCTCAGATTAATGATAGAATTAATACTGCGTTGAATTCTGATCCAGAATTAAATAATGATGTGAAAAGACTTAAAGAAGAAGTTCCTTACATAGGAGAGGTGCTTTTAGGTCACGTTCGTTATGGTACTTTTGGAGTGAATAGTGTAGAAAGTGTGCATCCATTTTTAAGACAGAATAGTTGGATGCATAGAAACTTAATAGTTGCAGGTAATTTTAACATGACTAATGTTAGTCAGTTGTTTAAAGATTTAGTTAACATTGGTCAACACCCAAAAGCTGAAGCTGATACAGTAACGGTAATGGAAAAAATTGGTCATTTTTTAGATAAGCAGGTTTCTAAGTTGTATAAAGATGCTAAAAACGAAGGTTTAAGTAAGCTGGAGGCATCTTCAGTGATTGCAAGTAGATTAAATATTGCTAAAATTTTAAAAAAGTCTGCTAAAAAATGGGATGGTGGTTATGCTATGGCTGGTATGCTAGGCCACGGTGATGCTTTTGTACTTCGTGATCCTGCAGGAATAAGACCTGCATATTATTATGAGGATGAAGAAATAGTTGTAGTTGCCTCTGAGCGACCTGTAATACAAACTGTATTTAATGTTGCTTTTGAAGATGTAATTGAATTAGATCCTGGAAAAGCAATTATTGTTAAGAAGAGTGGAGAGACAAAAATTCAACAAATACTTGAGCCTTTAGAGAAAAAAGCATGTTCATTTGAACGTATTTATTTTTCAAGAGGGAGTGATCAAGAAATATATACAGAACGTAAGAAACTAGGGAGACTATTGTTTCCTCAAATTATGAATTCTATTGGTAATGATATTGAAAATTCTGTATTTTCATTCATACCCAATACAGCAGAAGTTTCATATTATGGAATGATAAAAGAAGGGGAATTGTTTTTGAATCAGCAGAAAGAACAACTTTTACTTCAAAAGGAAAATCAAACACCTGCTAAAATAAAATCGATTTTAGCAAAAAGATTGCGTACCGAAAAGATTGCGATTAAAGATGCTAAATTAAGAACTTTCATTACTGATGATGATAGTAGAGATGATCTAGTAGCTCATGTGTATGATATTACTTATGGTTCTGTAAAGTCAACAGATAATTTAGTAATTATTGATGACTCTATTGTTAGGGGAACAACATTGCAGAAAAGTATTTTAACGATGATGGATCGTTTAAACCCTAAAAAAATAGTTGTAGTTTCATCTGCTCCTCAAATTCGTTACCCTGATTGTTACGGAATTGATATGGCAAACTTAGAAGGTTTAATTGCCTTTAGGGCAATGTTGGCTTTATTGAAAGATGATGGAAAATATCATCTTGTTAAAGAAACATACGATAAGTGCCTTGCTCAGGTTGGATTGCCTGATGAAAATGTTCAGAACTATGTAAAAGATTTGTATGGTTTGTATACTAATGAAGAAGTTTCAAAGAAGATAGCAGAATTGTTAAGTTCAGAAGGTTTAAATGCAGAGGTAGACATTATTTACCAAACAGTAGAGAATTTACATAAAGCATGTCCGAAGAATTTAGGAGATTGGTATTTTACAGGAGATTATCCAACACCTGGTGGTCATAGAGTTGTAAATAAAGCGTTCATAAACTTCTTTGAAGGTAATAAAGAAAGAGCTTATTAAGCTGTTGTTTAGTGTTTATACAATGTGACGATTGTTAGGCTAATATATTTTAAAATTTAAGCTTTGTACATTATATTAAAGATATAATTAAGTGAGTTTAAGTTAAGTTTATAAAAAGACAAGTTAATTCTTGTCTTTTTGCTTTTATTAAATTAATGGTATTCTTTTAACGGTTAAACTTGTAAAAAAGACGATTTCACAACTAATTTAAAGTGTTTTACATCTAATGTTTGTAATTCAACAAATATTATGGTATTTAAACTGTTATTTAGTGTATGATATGTAAAAAACATTTACCTTTAGAAAACCATAACATAAGTAGGTTAAGTTCATGGTAGATTTGGGGCAAAAAAGGCAAGTTAATTCTTGTCTTTTTTTTATACAAAAATGGGATACAATTTTAATTGTATCCCATTTTTGTATAAAAAAGTTGTTTTTAGTGTAAAGTTACTTGCTTTCTGCGTAACGTTTTTCAACTTCATTCCAGTTAATAACATTAAAGAATGCATTAATGTAGTCTGGTCTTCTATTTTGATAGTTTA
>CAWVSR010000084.1:0-5668 GCA_963932865.1 uncultured Kordia sp.
GTATCCTATAACTTCATCGGTAGTATCTGTAGCTGGGTCATTATCGTTATTAGTATCTTCATATCTAGTAATTGTTCCATCCCCATCATCGTCTTCGTCAAGATAGTCAGGTATACCGTCAAGATCAGTATCTTGAGCGTCTGTAATATCTCCATCTTCGTTAAGATCGGGGTTTTCATTAATTGTAGGTACATTGTCTCCATCATCATCAGAGTCCAAGTAATTAGGAATGCCGTCCTGATCTGTATCATCATTATTTAGGTTTCCATCTCCATTAAGATCTTCTAATATTGCTGGAATTCCATCATTGTCGTCTTCTATTACTGATGTTATAAAAGTTGCTGTTCCTTCTGAAGCTTCAAAGTTGCTAATTATTGTAGGTGACGAAGGAGGTAATGAGTTACAGAAAATAGCTTCCGGATTACCTGAGTAAGATCTATAATTGAAGGTATTTGTTTCTGATAATGCTGTTGTTGGGTTTGTTTCGTTTATTGTTGTAAAGTTTTCCTTAACTGCAATTGGTAGTCTTAATGATAAAGATTCATAAGGGTTATCTCTAATGGTATAGATTATTAAATCATCATTTCCTTCACAGAACTGAAGTGTTTCAGGGAAATCTAATTCTGAAACAATTATATCTCCATCATTACATGATAAAAGTGATAATAAGGATACTAATATGATAATGATTTTATTCATGGTTTTTTTCTTTTTTTTAAAACGTTTACAAATTAACGAATATTTGTTGGTATTTGTTTAATTTGAAGTAAATTTACCCTCTCTTTTTATGGAATAATAAATTATAATTCAAGTGAAAAAAGTATATTTTGATAGTGCAGCAACAACTTGTGTAAGTGAAACTGTGGTGAAGGCAATGACTGCTTGTTTAACTAATGATTTTGGAAATGCTTCTTCGACTCATAGTTTTGGTAGAAGTGCCAAATCTTTAATAGAAAAAGCAAGAAAAAATATCGCTAAACAATTAAAAGTTTCGGCATCAGAAATAATATTTACATCTGGTGGGACTGAGGCAGATAACTTTGTTTTAAATTCTGCTGTAAGAGATCTTGGTGTTACTAGGATTATAACAAGTAAAATAGAGCATCATGCAATTGGTCACTCTGCTGAAGCATTAAAAGCCTGTTTTAATATTAGTTTAGATTATGTAAAAACAGATGAAAATGGGAGTGTGATTTTAGATGATTTAGAAAACTTGCTACAACAAGATAAAGGTAAAACTTTAGTAAGCTTAATGCATATCAATAATGAAATTGGTAATATATTAGATGTTAAGAGAGTTTCTGAAATTTGTAAGAAATACAATGCATTATTTCATAGTGATACCGTTCAGTCTATTGGGCATTATGATGTTGATTTAAGTGAGATAAAGGTTGATTTTTGTGCTGTAAGTGCTCATAAGTTTCACGGGCCTAAAGGTGTTGGATTTGTTTTTATGAGAAAAGATACTGGGTTAAACTCACTGATTTTTGGAGGAGGGCAAGAACGCGGTTTTAGGGCTGGAACGGAGTCTGTACATAATATTGTTGGGTTAAATGTAGCTTTTAATGATGTTTATACCCATCTTGAAAAGGACAGTGCGTATATAAAAAGTCTAAAATCTTATTTTATTGAAGAAATTAAAATGGCAGTGCCTGCTGTAAAATTTAATGGTTTATCTGGAGATTTAAATAAGAGTACCTTTACGTTGGTTAATTTACTTTTGCCTGTAACTGCTCAAAAAGCATTAATTGTTTTATTTCAGTTAGATTTGAAAGGAATTGCATGTTCTAAAGGGAGTGCATGCCAGAGTGGGAGTTCAAAGGGATCACATGTTTTGTCTGAAATTCTTAGTGATGAGGATATGTTAAAGCCGTCTCTTCGCTTTTCATTTTCTAAGTACAATACAAAAGAAGAGATTGATTATGTTATTAACGTTTTGAAAGATGTGGTTAATTAATAACTACAATAGTTATGAATAAAAAAATCCTGTCAATTGACAGGATTTTTTTATTTTGAAAAGATCTGAAATTATGATCTTGTTCTTTTTTCTTTAATTCTAGCTTTCTTACCAGTAAGCTCTCTAAAGTAAAAGATTCTTGCTCTACGAACACTACCTTTTTTGTTGATTTCAATTTTTTGTAATGCAGGCATGTTTACAGGGAATATTCTTTCCACTCCAACAGTTCCTGACATTTTTCTAATAGTAAACGTTTCAGTAGAACCGTGTCCTCTTTTTTGAATAACAACTCCTCTATAAAACTGAGTTCTTGTTTTTGCCCCTTCCTTAATTTCGTAGAAAACTGTTATAGTGTCTCCTGCTGCGAATTCTGGGAATTCTTTTGTTGTAACAAATTCGTCTTGTACAAATTTAATTAAACTTTCCATGTATGTTTTTTTAAATAATTGATTTAAAGCAACATACACGATTTTCGCCAGAGGTTAATTTAAAATAGATTGCAAAAATAGTGATTATTTGAGAATTTACAACGATTACCTCTTTTTTTTGGTAAATTTATTTAGAGAATAAATCGGGTCTTCGTTCTTTAGTTCTTTGGTATGCTTGTTCTTCTCTCCAGGACTCTATTTTAGGGAAATTTCCTGAAAGTAACACTTCTGGTACTTTTACTCCTTTATAATCAGCAGGTCTGGTGTATACAGGAGGTGCTAATAAGTCGTCTTGAAAGGAATCTGTTAATGCAGAGGTTTCGTTGTTCAAAACACCTGGTATCAGTCTTATAACAGCATCACACAAAACATTTGCGGCTAATTCACCGCCAGAAAGCACAAAGTCTCCAATTGAAATTTCTCTAGTAATAAACAAATCTCGCACTCGTTGATCTACGCCTTTATAATGACCACATAATATAATGATGTTTTCTTTTAACGAAATTTCATTTGCAGTACCTTGGTTTAAGGTTTTGCCATCGGGTGTCATGTATATTACATCGTCATAATTACGTTCGGTTTTTAGTTTTTTAATACAAGAATCGATAGGTTCTATCATCATAACCATTCCTGCACCACCACCAAACTGGTAATCGTCAATGCTTTTTTGTTTGTTTGTACTGTAATCTCTTAAATTATGAAAATGAACCTCTACAATACCTTTTTCTTGTGCACGTTTCAAAATCGAGTCGTTGAACGGACTTTGCATTAGTTCAGGTAAAACTGTTATGATATCAATTCTCATAAAACAAATTATTTTCTATTTTTATTTAATTCGTCTTGTAATTTACGCATTACTTTTTGTTCTCGCTCTAAAGCAGTTTTTTTATGGCTCTCGTATTCTTTTTCAATATTTGCTAACTGATCTTTAGCAGCTTCCGTAACCATGTTACTTTTTTTATACTTGTAAACGAATATGAAAAGTAAAATAGATGTTATTGAAACAATACTCCAAAACAAACTTTTAAAGGTGTTCTTTTTAAGATCTTTTCCTACAAAATTAATATTTTCTTTGGTTGTTTTAGCGTTTTCAATTTGAGTGTTTAAACTTGTAATTGTTGCTTCTAGCTCCTTGTTTTTAGAGTCTTGATTGTCAATAAAAACATTCAAATCCTTTATATTCAGTTTTTGTTTTTCTAAAGAATCTAAAACCTGTCTTTTCACGGTACTTAGCCAACTCTTTTTAACCACTTTAAAATCTTGGTAATTATTCGAGTTTATCATTAAATAGTTAAATTTTTCTTTAACAGAACTATTTGTAAGGGATAACTCTTGTTTTGCTTCTTGAGCTGAAATTAACGAAACACTAAGTGAAAGTGCAAATAATAAAAAGTAAACTTTACTCATTTTAGGTATTTATTTTTGACATAAAATCCGTGTCATTTAAAAACACGGATTTTATAATTTACTGTATATTATTTTCTGCTAGTAATAAGTAAACCTTCTTACTTTTGAAATATGTTTTGCTAATCGAATTACTTGGTGTGAATATCCATATTCATTGTCATACCAAACATAAAGCACGATGTTTTTACCATTACTTCTAACAATGGTAGCTTTGCTATCATAAATTGATGGTGCAGATGATCCAACAATATCAGAAGATACAAGTTCGTTATCTAAAGAATATTTTATTTGTTCCACTAACTCACCTTCTAATGCATATTTTTTAATAATAGCATTTACATCGTCGATTGTTGTACTTTTTTTAATTTCTAAATTTAAAATAGCTAATGATCCGTTAGGAACAGGAACTCTAATAGCATTAGAGGTTAATTTACCTTCTAGTGATGGCAGTGCTTTTGATGCAGCTTGTCCAGCTCCAGTTTCAGTAATAACCATGTTTAAAGCTGCAGCTCTACCACGGCGATATTTCTTGTGGAAGTTGTCTACTAAATTTTGGTCATTAGTGTATGCATGTATAGTTTCTAAATGTCCGTGAACAATACCTAAGCTATCTTCAATAGCTTTTAAAACTGGTGTTATTGCATTTGTAGTACAAGAAGCGGCAGAAAAAATATTTAATTCGTCCGGGTTGTTTTCTAAGTGATTTACTCCATGAACAATATTAGGAATTCCCTTTCCAGGTGCTGTTAATAAAACTTTGTCAGCTCCATTTGAAGCTAATAGTCTGCTTAAGGCTTCTTTGTCTCTAAATGCTCCTGTATTGTCAATTATTAAAGCATCGTTGATACCATAAATAGTATAGTCAATATCTTCAGGTGCATTAGCGCTAATCATTTTAACGGTGGTACCATTAATGATTAATGCTTGGTTTTCAATGTCAATAGAAACGGTTCCTGCAAAATCTCCATGAACGGAATCTTGTCTTAATAAAGAGGCTCTTTTTTCTAAGACAGTTTCGTCAATTTTACCTCTAGTAACAATAGCTCTTAAGCGCATTTGTTGTCCTTTAGCTGTTTTTGACATTAATTCTCTTGCTAACAGTCGGCCAATTCTTCCAAATCCATATAAAACAACATCTTTTGGTTGAATGTTCTCATAATTACTAGCATCTTTTAGTTTGTCTAAAACAAATGCAGTTGCAGTATTATATTTGTCATCTTCTAAATGGTATTCATATGTTAACTTACCGATATCTAATTTTGATGGTGGTAAATCAATACTTTGAATTGCTTTGGCAATTTCTACAGAATCAAAAATTGAAATTGGTTTTTGAACAAATTCTCCTGCATATTGGTGTAGGTTTAAAATGTCACTTACGTTTTTATCAATTAATTGATTTCTGAAAATAACTAATTCAATGGATTTATCATACCATAAATCACTAACTACCTTTATAAAATCTACAGAGGCTCTTCTTCTATCTGCTTGAAAAGCGAGTTCTTTTTCGTAAGTATCGTTATTTGCAATCATTGGCTTAATATTGTTTGTATTATTTTTTTAATAAGCACAAAATTACTAATTTTAACTAAATTGCTAGTTCTAAAATTTATATTTTTTTAGAAAGTATTTTATTCTATTAAAATTAGAATTTAGGAATAGCATTTTGAATTGCTGTAATTTTTTATTTGACTTTAAACTATTATAGTTTTTTATGAATTATCTTTTGTGGAAGATAGTGAAGTCTGTTTTATAAAAATGATTTTTAACATCTTAAAAAGAAAGTTCTTTTTAAGATGTTATTTTTTAACGTAGCCACCAATTTTTAGATTCTCCGTTTTTATAAGTAACTTCGAGATTGTACAAGTTTTTGTAATTT
>CAWVSR010000085.1:0-5662 GCA_963932865.1 uncultured Kordia sp.
AATGAATTTGAAAACTTCGCTACAACTGACGATCATTTAATGCATATTACAGGATATTCTAAAGATCAAAACGGAACAATATATTACAAAACTAAAAATTCTTGGGGTAGTAATGGAGATCGCGTAAAGTATGGTGGTTATATTTATATCAGTTCAGCTTACTTGAGATTAAAAACAATTTCTATAACCCTTCACAAAGAAGCTTTTATTTATGATAAGAATAAATAAGAATAGTGCAATTGTTGAATCTTAAACACAACTGAATTAGCATAGTTGAATTAGAATGAATTTAAGATTTATTTATAATAATTAAAACATAAATGAGTTATGTTTGTAATAAAAAAAACTGACAATGTTTAAAAAAACAAAGTATGTGCTTCTTTTAACCTTAGTATTTGGTACTGTTGGTTTAGCACAAAACCTACAATCAAAATCTTTTAAATCAGGAGAACATTTAACCTATCAAGCTTCTTATAATATGTCTGGTGTTCTTGCCACATTTGCAGAAGTAAATTTAAAAGTAGCATCAGTTAATACAAGTAAAAACAAATATCTACATTTAAAATGTACTGCGAACACCTATAAGAAATGGGATAACTTTTTTAAAATAAGGGACCTATATGAAGCATATGTTTCACCATACACCTTAAAACCATCTTTATACATTAGAGATAACAATGAAAATGGAACAATTAGAAAAGAAAAGTATGTGTATAAAGGAAATACTATAAAATCATCTTATGTAAGAGGGAAATCCGGGGCAATAAAAGCTGAATTTACTATTCCTTCAAACACAAGAGATATTGTATCAACTTTGTATTACGTAAGAAATTTGTCTATTGAAAAGGCCAATACGGGGGATCAAAAAGATTTCAATATCGTTTTTGATAGAAAAACTGTAGCAGCTACTTTATCATTTTTGGGAACAGAAACAATCTCAACTGTTTTAGGAAATAAAAAATGTTACAAAATAGGAGTCTCACTAAAAAAGAACAAAATTTTAGAAGGTAAATCAGGAAATATAATTTATATCACAGCTGACCAAAATAAAGTACCTGTATTAATTAAATTTAGTATCCCTGTCGGAAATGGTCAATTAAAACTTATTAAAGCAACTAATTTAAAATATTAACAACATTCAATTATGAAAATTCTAACTACAATCATTGCCATTCTAGGACTCATTATCACCATAGTATTTACTATTGCTCCAATTGGTAATTTAATTATATTTCCAGCGCTAATTACAATTTTAAGTGGCTTATTACTCTTTAAAAACTATAAAAAAGAAAATAAAAGCACTAAAATTCCCAAAATAATTATTGGTATCGCAATACTTGGGGCGCTAATTTCATTTGGTAGAACTTTATTTACTACTGATAATGTTGCAGTAGACGAGAATTTTGAAAAAAGACAAGAAAACTCAAGCAACCAAGCTATTAAAGACTTAGAAGGTCTAGAATAATTTTTTTTTACTTTTAACAAACAAAACAAAAAAACCATACTAAATTTAGTATGGTTTTTTTTGTTTAACTTTTTTTTGTAAAAATTAAACAGGTTGTTATAGATATTTGTTATATTTGCACTGTTTTAATTAATTCTAAATAAATCGAAATGAAAAAAGTTATTTTAAAAGGGGCATTATTAGCATCAATATTTGGTGTAATATTAAGCTGTTCTGATGATGATTCAACTCCAGCGCCGGCTCCAACTCCAGATCCTGATCTTATTACCGATGAAGAACCTGAAGTTGTTACCGCTGGCGAAGTAGTTGCCAACTACGCTAATATTGTAGCTCAAAACTATACAGATAGTTATAATAAGGCAGTTTTATTACAAACTAAAGTAAACCAGTTTGTAGCTAACCCATCAGAAGCAGGATTTGCAGAAGCTAAAGCTGCTTGGTTAGAAGCACGTGAACCATACGGTCAAACGGAAGTTTATAGAGAAACGAATAGTCCTATAGATACCGATAGTGAATCTTGGAGTTTAAATACTGAAGGACAAATAAACGCTTGGCCATGTGATGAAGGTTATATAGATTATATTGATCCGTTATCAACAGCCCATGCAGGTGGAACTACTGGTGGTATTATTGCTGGTTCAGAAACTATTGATGCAGATTTACTGATTGGTAAAAATGAATTCGGTGGTGATAAAAATATTAGTACTGGTTGGCACGCAATTGAATTTTTGTTGTGGGGACAAGATGAAACATCTCCTAGTGAAAATTTAGCTGGACAGCGTTCTTATACTGATTACTCTACAGCTGCTAATTTTGAAAGAAGAGGGATTTATTTGACCACAGTAACTGATTTAGTAGTAGCTGATTTACTTGCGCTTAAAAATACTTGGGCAGAAGGTGGTGCATATAGAACTGTATTTAATTCTTTAGATACGAATACAGCGTTAACTCAATTAATTAACGGTGCTAAGTTTATTGCTGGTGAAGAACTATCAACAGAGCGTATGCTTGCTCCTGTTAACTCAACAGAAGGTTATGAAGCAACCGGACAAGAAATGGAACACTCTTGTTTTGCTGATAATACTCATGTTGATGTATATGAAAACACACAAGGTGTTTTAAATGTTATTTATGGTAGCTATGAGGGCGCTCAAGGAGCTTCATTTTATGATTTAGTAATGCAAGCTGATTCAGCACAAGCAGCAAATTTAAAAGCTGCTGCAGATCTTGCTGCTCAAAAAATTGATGCTATAAAAAACAACACCAAACGTTTTGATTATTTACTTACTTTAGAAAACGTTGATAACCCAGGACCAATAATGGAAGGAATTCAAGCATTATATGCCTTAGGTGAAGAAATTAGTGCGTCAGCAACAGTAATTGGAGTAAATTTAGATTAATAACGCTCTAAATTCAATATAAAAATATGAACATATTTTTTTAAGATATATTTAATTTTAGATCCTAATCTTTGTAAAAAAGATTAGGATCTTTTATTATTAAAAATAATAATTTAAAAACAATAACTTGAGATACCCTTTTATAAATACTACATATTGTTTACTTACACTACTTTTATTTAGCTTTTCTTGCTCAAATGATGATACTTATCAAGCTCAAAATGATGATGAATACATATCAATATACGAAGAAGGAGAAGAGTTTCTTACGGGAAAATTAAGTGTTCGAACAACTAGTAATAATGCATTTGGAAAAGAAATACCTGGTTTAGCTTTTGAAGAGAAAATAGCCTTTGGTCTAGGAAATTCTTTATTTACAAGCCCTTGGATTTCTGTAGGTAGTACAACTGCTATAGACGGACTAGGACCAACCTTTAATGCGCGTTCTTGCGTGGGTTGTCATGTTAAAGATGGTAGAGGAAGGCCACATACCAACGGTCAAGTCTCCAGTGGGTTTTTAATGCGATTAAGTATTGATGGACAGGGATCTAATGGAGAACCTATCGGACACCCCTCCTATGGAAAACAAATTCAAGATCAAGCTAATATTGGGGTTCCTTATGAAGCTAAAATAAATATAAGTCACCAAACAATAAATGGCACTTATCCTGATGGAACTCCTTATGAACTTTTAAAACCGACTTACACAATTATTGACAAACAATTTGGAGCATTAGACAATGTATATATGTCTCCTCGTGTTGGTCAACAAGTAATAGGATTAGGTTTAATAGATGCTTTGTCAGAAGAAAGTATACTCGCTAATGCTGATGAATTTGATGCAGATAATGATGGGATATCCGGAAGGGCTAATTACGTTTGGAACGAAATAACAAATAGTACTAGTATTGGTAAATTTGGGTGGAAAGCCAATCAACCAAGTTTAAGACAACAAGTAGCAGACGCTTTTAATGGTGATATGGGATTAACCTCCTCTATTTTTGGAAATCAAAATTGCCCTCCTGGTCAAGATGATTGTAACAATTATCCTAATGGTGGAACACCAGAAGTAATTGATTCACAGTTAGATGATGTTGTGTTTTACCAAAGTGCTTTAGCAGTACCCAAGAGACGAAAATTTATGGAACAAAATGTTCTGGAAGGTAAAGTGTTATTTAATGAATCTGATTGTGTTAAATGTCACGCTAAAAACTTTACAACAGGTACTTCTTCAGAAAATAGCCATGTTGAAGGAATAGTGATTCATCCATTTTCTGATTTTTTATTACATGACATGGGGGAAGCTTTAGCCGATAATAGACCAGATTTTTTAGCAAACGGTAACGAGTGGCGTACTCAAGCATTATGGGGTATTGGTTTAATTGCTACCGTTAATAACCACACCAATCTATTGCATGATGGTAGAGCACGTAACATAGAAGAAGCAATACTATGGCATGGTGGTGAAGCAGAAAATTCAAAACAAAAATTTATGAACCTTAGCGAAAATGATAGAAATAAGGTTTTAGAATACATCAATTCATTATAAAAACAATACATATATATTATGAAATTAATTACTATACTCCTATTTACTTTTTTAACCATCAGTTGCTCAAAAGATTCAGAAGTAGAAAATAATACTTCAGAAGACTTTAATACTCAAGCAATGATCGTTGATATTACCAATCAACTCATCTTACCAAAGGTTAATAATTTCAACAGTTCATGCATTGAATTAAACAATGCTGTTAATAATTATATTGCAACACCTAGTGAAGAAAATATTATATTAATGCGAACTAAATGGAAAGAAACTTCTAGTAATTATGCACAGGTTTATGCTTTTAACATTGGAGAAGCTAGAAATAGATTCTTTCATATAAAACTATATAATTGGCCAACACTAAGCATTGCAATTGAAAATTTTATATCAGACGCTAATGAAATAACTGCAACCTATGTTTCGCAATTAAGTTCTCAAGCTAAAACGCTCTCCGGTATTGAGTATATGCTTTTTAAAAGTTCGGCTGCAGAAGTGCATCAAGGATTTATTAACTCCCCTAAAAGATTAGATTATTTAAAGTTTATAACTATCTCACAAAAAGATAAGGCTGCAGAGCTACTAAATTTATGGAGTACTGATGGAGAAAATTATGCCAATACCTTTATGAACAATACAGATAGTGGTTTAAACGCACCGCTAAATAGATTATATAATGGTATTTACAATATTATTTCGACAGCAAAGATTACTAAAATTGGTAAATCTGCAGGTTTAGAAAATTCAGATAATGTTAATTTTGATGAATTACAAGCACGATATAGTGGATTCTCAAAGGAGTTAATTATTAAAAACTTAGAGATCTCAAAAGAAGTATTTTTTAATGAACAAGGTCTAGGTTTATCTGACAACATAATTGCAGTAACTGGTGATGAAGTATTAAATAATATATTGAAAACTAAATTTAATACCGCGATTAATTCTTTAAAAAACTTAAACGGAAGTTTAGCGCAAGCAATAACAAACTCTCCAGATGACGTGCGTATAATTCATGAACAACTGCAAGAAATTATTGTTTTACTCGCTATCGATGTTAGAAGTGCTCTATCTATAATAATTACTTCTACTGATAATGATGGTGACTAATTACTTTGAGTAATATTAAAAAAAAAGCAAGAAAATAAATTTATTTTCTTGCTTTTTTTAAACTCCTTTTAAAATAGTAATTTCAACATATACCAAATATAAAAATAAGTATATATTATAAATAATTTAATGTTTTATTATTCAAAT
>CAWVSR010000086.1:0-5574 GCA_963932865.1 uncultured Kordia sp.
TCACATACTGATGAATTTGTATTGGTAGTAGATTTACATATCGAGAAATTAGTAAAATCTAAAAAAGGAATGAGTAATTATGACATCCTTTCTTTACAGCTAGACACTGCAAAACATAAATTAGATTTTAGTATTCAAAAACGTTTCCCAAAAGTAGTTCTAGTTCATGGTGTAGGAGATGGTGTTTTGAAAGCAGACATTAACAGCATGCTAAGACGTTATGACAATATTCGTTTTTATGAAGCAGATTATAGAGAATATGGATTAGGTGCTACTGAAATAAGAATACTTCAGAAATAATTATAAAAACTATTTCAACCCAAGTAATAGACCAACTAAAAACCTAATTTACAGTTAGTTAAAAAACCCTCCTTTACTTAACAGAATACTCCTTAAAAGCATAATTTTATCCAAATCACTTTTAAAGAATTTTAATACATTAAGAATTAAGTAGTATTTTTGCATTCTAAAATTTTCATTACGTGGTTAAAATAGGCGACATAGAATTACCAGATTTCCCATTATTACTTGCACCCATGGAAGATGTAAGTGATCCTCCTTTTCGTGCTTTGTGTAAAGAAGAAGGTGCAGATGTGGTATATACAGAGTTTATTTCATCAGAAGGTTTAATTCGTGATGCTGCAAAAAGTACCATGAAATTAGATATCTACGAAAAAGAACGACCAGTTGGAATTCAAATTTTTGGTGCTGTTTTAGAATCCATGTTGCGTTCCGTTGAAATTGTTGAAGCAAGCGGACCAGACATTATCGATATTAATTTTGGTTGCCCTGTTAAAAAGGTTGTTTCTAAAGGAGCAGGTGCTGGAATTTTAAAAGATATAGATTTAATGGTTTCTCTTACAGAAGCCATGGTAAAACACACAAAGCTACCTGTAACTGTAAAAACTCGTTTGGGTTGGGATGATGATTCTATCAGGATTGTTGAAGTTGCCGAACGTTTACAAGATGTGGGTTGTGCAGCAATTTCAATTCATGGTAGAACTAGAGCACAGTTGTATAAAGGAAATGCAAATTGGAAACCTATTGCCGAAGTAAAAAACAACCAACGCATGCACATTCCTGTTTTTGGAAATGGTGATGTTACTACACCAGAAGATGCTATGAGAATGCGTGATGAGTATGGTTTAGATGGTTGTATGATTGGAAGAGCTTCAATAGGAAATCCATGGTTTTTCAATCAAGTAAAACACTTTTTTAAAACTGGAGAGCACATGAAACTTCCTACAATGGAAGAACGTGTTAGTGCCGCTAGGCGTCATTTACAAATGAGTTTGGATTGGAAAGGTGAAAAGTTAGGTGTTTTTGAAACTAGACGTCACTACACCAACTACTTTAAAGGTATTAGGGATTTTAAAGATTACCGCATAAAAATGGTTACTACGGATGATTCTGCAGGAGTATTTGATGTTTTAGATGATGTTGCTGTAAGGTTTAAAGATTATCAATTTGACTAGGTTTATAAAAGCTATGTTGTAATGCTTATCTAAATAAATATTTAATTTACGTTTAGCATTTTTTTACTAATTCTAAAAGAGGCAATTTTAGAGGCGATTAAACCCAAAGAAAAAATAGTTACTAATACAATTAACACATTCATAAGTGTTAATTCAACCGGATATGGAATTTGAGTTCCTGGTATTTTAATAAATTCGAATACAACTTGAAAACCTACTAATAGCACTCCTAAGAAGACACCCAAAGTTCCTCCAATAATAGTCAATAAGGCTCCTTGTAGAAAGAATATTTGCTTGATATCATTAATTGGAGTTCCTAGATTTGATAAGGTGATTAAATCTCTTTTCTTATCAATAATCATCATAATAATTGATCCTACTACATTAAATAAGGCTATAATTAAAATCAATGTAAATATTAAATACACCGCAATATTTTCGGTATTTAACATTTTATGCATAGCATCATTTAACTGTGATTTATTTTTAATAACAATGTTGTTATTAAAAATACTATTCAATTCTTCTCTTAGTTTTTCTTCATCTAACTCAGGAAGTGTTTTTAATTCAATATGAGTTATTGTAGACGCATCATAGCTTAATAATTCTTGAGCTGTTTGTAAGGAAGAAAACACATACTCTTTATTATAAACATCGTTAATATTAAATAAGCCTACATTATAGGCAAACACTTTATTTAACGAATTTTGATTTAACTGTCCTTTACCGGGTTTGGGTACAATCAATTTCAAATTATTAAAAGAATCAAAAACTCCTAAGTTTAACTTATATGCCAACTCTTCACCTACTACTGTTTGCATAGTATTAGCATCAAACCACTGCCCTCTAGATATAGTGGAATCTACTGCTACAACTTTTTGATAATTACTATCAACTCCTTTAATACTAGCTATTTCGGTTTTTCCTTTAAATTCCAAAATAACTTTTTCTTCTACAACTTCACTGTAGCTAACAATATCTGTATGCGCTTCGAGTTTTAATAATTGCTCCGAAGTTATAGTCATTTTTTTACCAAATGCAGCACTAATTTTGTAATCAGGATCAACTACACTTGAATACGACAATGTAAATGTTCTTAAACCAGCAAAACCAGAAAGTACCACCAATAATAAAATAGAACCAAAAATCACCCCCATTGAGGCTATTCGAGAAATGATATTTATAGCATTATTAGTGCTTTTAGTAAAAAGATATCGTTTTGCTATGTAAAGAGAAAACTTCAAATAAAATTATATGATATCTCTGTCTTCTAATAAATCTGTATCTTGAATAGGGTCTTCTTTTCCTTTTAAAGATTTCTCGATGGTATCAATATACTCTAAAGAATCATCAACAAAAAAGAAAAGTTCTGGCATTCTTCTTAATTGATGCTTGGTACGTTGTGCTATTTCATGTTTAATAGCAGCTTTATTAGATTTTATTCCTGCTAATAATTCATTTGCTTTTGCTATAGGAAAAATACTCAAGTATACTTTAGCTACAGACAAATCTGTAGTTACGGATACTTTTGAAACTGAAATTAAAACACCATGCATTCCTCCTTCTCTTACTGCGCCTTGAAGTACATCTACTAAATCAAGTTGTAAAACTCCTGCTATTTTCTTTTGTCTATTACTTTCCATGCCACAAAAGTAACACAATAGCCTGTAATATTTAAATAACACTCCAGAAAACAACCTTTTAATTAAAATAACAATGGAAAATAGGAAACAAGAAATAGTAAAAAATATTTTTATGAAATTTCTAATTGTGTACTTTTACTAATTCAAAAATTGTAATTTTTTAAAATGAATAAAATTGAACATATTGGTATTGCTGTTAAAAACTTAGAGGAATCAAATACTTTATTTGCTAAGCTATTAGGCAAACCACATTACAAAACAGAATCCGTAGCAAGTGAAGGAGTAAACACTTCGTTTTTCAAAGTTGGAGATAATAAAATAGAATTACTTGAAGCTACCAATGAGAATAGTCCTATTGCTAAATTTATTTCTAAAAAAGGAGAAGGAGTTCACCATATAGCATTTGACGTAACAGATATCGAACAAGAAATAAAAAGATTACAAGAAGAAGGGTTTATAGTTTTAAATGAAAAACCTAAAAAAGGAGCTGACAACAAGCTAGTTGCCTTCTTACACCCAAAATCTACTAATGGTACTTTAATAGAATTGTGTCAAGAAATTAACGATAAGTAGCAAAATAATTTGGTGTATCTGTAAATAAGTAGTAATATTGCACACGATTTCGGTCCCATAGCTCAGTTGGTTAGAGCATCTGACTCATAATCAGAGGGTCCTTGGTTCGAGCCCAAGTGGGACCACCTTTAAAAGCCTTTAACAACCTTATTATAAGCGAGTTAGAGGCTTTTTTATTTCTTACATTCCCCCTATTTTACCCTTTTCTCTTAAAAACACCTCAACATTGAAGCTTTCGCCCCCTATACTCTGAAGCTCTTTAGCTATCTGTAAAAGTCTTTTGCATTTTATAAATGTAAAAGATCCAAAAGTGTAAAAGTGTTTTTAACTACTAATGAATTAAAAAAATTAGAAGAATATAATTTTGCTCAAAAGAGATTAGAACAAACAAAATATATGTTTGTATTCTGTTGTTATACTGGTTTAGCTTATCAAGAAATGAGTAGCTTAAAAACAAAACATATTACTAAAGGATTTGATGGAAATTTATGGATAAATATGCTTAGACAAAAAAAACAAGCCATAGCATCTCTTTTATTACCAAAAGCAGAAGAAATACTAAATAAGTATAAAAAGAGAATCTAGAAGAAATATTACCTAAAATATCCTATCAAAAGTTTAACTACTATTTAAAGAAAGTTACAGAAGTTGTTGGAATAAACAAAAGATAAACTCATCATATTGCTAGAAAAACATTTGCCTCTACTTTTTTGCTTTACAATGATGCTCCTATGGAAATTAGTAAGGGAGTTGTTAGGGCATTCTAGTAGCAAAATCACTGAAAGTAATTATTATAAAGTCGTGCAAAAGAAAGAGAGTGTCCAAATGATAAATCTTTCAGAGAGATTAAAATAAAATATTTCAATTAAAATGATGTAATTACGGAACCCCGTAAAATAATTCTTTGAAAACTTTATAATATTGTAATGTAACGATTAACAACTAAACAACATGACAACATTTTTAATTTTTGTAGGCTTAATATCAATACTGATATTTACAAATTTTATTTATGGTACCTATTTGACAAATAACACACAGGAAAAAAGGGAAAAATTTAAGCAAGATGATCCAATAACTGCTGATAAAGTTGAAAGAAAAGAAAGGAATAATTCTTCATCAAAATCGCGAGAAAATAACAGAGATAAAACTAAGCAAGAATCAGCGATGGATAGTGGAGTTCAATTAAATAAATGTTCAATAAGTATGGGGTATACAATAAAAATGTTGGATGATATTGAAAATAAAATCTCAATTGATAACATTGAAAGTTTTTTAATAATAGCATACATCTGTAGAAAAGGCATAATTAATAGAGTCAATAAGTATCCTTTTTGGATTTTAAACAATATTGATATTGTAATTCCTACAAGCCAATTCACTCAGATTAGCAAAACTATGGAAGAAGCTATGGACTCATCAGTAAATAGATTAAAAAGGTTAGCTTCAGGAGATAGAAATACATCTGAACTCATTGAAAATATTTTATTAGGAGGGAATGAGTTAGAAAATTTAGAAAGAACATTCCCCAATGAAATAAAACCGCAACTAAATATGTTTTGTCAAATAGATTTATAGGATTACTTGGAAGATTTTTAGTAAATCAAAATGAATGAATATTTTTTTAAATTCAAAGATTTTAGTGATATTCTGTTATTAACAAATGAAGAAAAAAAAACCAATAGTATTCTAGGTACTATTTTACTTATCACATTTATTTTACCAATCGGATATTATGTTTTAAAACAAATAATAATGAATCACAAATGGGAATATGTAGATGATTCTTTTGAGATAGTTGAAAAACAAGTTGTTTCAAAAGTAAGTTTACTATAAACACCTAAAACCTTCAAATTATATAAATAAAGGGCTGTAAATTAATT
>CAWVSR010000087.1:0-5534 GCA_963932865.1 uncultured Kordia sp.
TTATGATATAAATTATTGGATTTATTTCGTTTTTTTCTGTGTTGTTCATTTTTTTATATTTTACAATATTTAGAAATGATCAATAATTAAATAATCAAGTTTAAATAATGAATCTGAAATTTAATCACTGATTTTTTAAAAATTATACCGCTACATTGTACTCTCTTAAAGCGTCATTTAATGATGTTTTTTTATTGGTGCTTTCTTTGCGTTTACCAATAATTAAAGCACAAGGAACTTGAAATTCACCAGCAGGAAATTTTTTGGTATAGCTTCCTGGTATTACCACAGATCTTGCTGGAATTAACCCTTTAGTTTCTATAGGGCTATCACCGGTTACGTCAATTATTTTAGTACTCATAGTTAAAACTACATTAGCGCCTAAAACAGCTTCCTTTTCTACTTTAACACCTTCTACAACAATACATCTTGATCCTATAAAAGCACCATCTTCAATAATTACCGGAGCAGCTTGTAATGGTTCTAAAACACCACCAATTCCAACTCCACCAGATAAATGTACGTTTTTACCAATTTGTGCACAGCTTCCAACTGTAGCCCATGTATCTACCATGGTTCCTTCATCAACATAGGCTCCAATATTAACATAACTTGGCATCATGATAACTCCTTTAGATATATATGCTCCATGTCTTGCAATGGCATTAGGTACTACTCTAATTCCTTTTTCAGCATAACCATTTTTTAATGGTATTTTGTCATGATATTCAAAAATACCAGCTTCTAAGGTTTCCATTTTCTGAATAGGGAAATATAATACAACTGCTTTTTTAACCCACTCATTTACTTGCCATCCGTCATTAGTTGGTTCAGCAACACGAAGAACTCCTTCATCTAATAAATTAATTACTTTTCTAATCGTATCTTGAGTATTTTGTTGGGCTAATAGATCTCTATTGTCCCAAGCATTTTCTATGATTTCTTGTATTTCAGATGTTTTCATGTGCTAATTTTTGGTAAATATAAGTTCTTTCCTGTTAAAAAAAATAGCATTTATATAATTGTAGCATTTTTAATAGTATTTTTGTCAAAAATCATAATTTTACAATTCAAGAATTGTTATATGGCAAAGGTTTTAGCGCTAGATTACGGACAAAAAAGAACTGGTGTTGCAGTTACAGATGATATGCAAATTATAGCTTCTGGTTTGAAAACAGTAGAAACTAAAAATTTATTTGAATTTCTTGCCGAATATTTTAAAAAGCAAGACGTTGAGTCTGTAGTTTTAGGGGAACCTAAACAAATGAATTTTGAGGCTTCAGAAAGTGAAGTTTATATTCAGAAGTTTGCGAAGTTGTTTGAGAAGAAATATCCAAAAATTCCTTTAATAAGAGTAGATGAAAGATTTACATCTAAAATGGCTTTTCAAACGATGATCGATAGTGGTTTAAGTAAAAAACAACGACAAAATAAAGCACTAGTTGATGAAATTAGCGCAACAATAATTTTACAATCATATTTATACAATAAAGCATAATGATTTTACCAGTAATAGCATACGGAGATCCTGTACTTAGAAAAGTAGCAAAAGAAATAACAAAAGATCATTCTAAGTTAGATGAAATAATAGATAATATGTGGGAAACACAGTATAACGCTTCTGGTGTTGGTATTGCAGCTCCTCAAGTAGGGTTATCAATGCGTTTATTTGTTATCGATGCAAGTCCTTTTGCAGATGATGATGATTTATCCGAGGAGGAACAAGAGTTTTTGAAAAATTTTAAACGTGTATTTATTAACCCAACAATTATTGAAGAGTCAGGTGAAGAGTGGGCTTTTAATGAAGGGTGTTTAAGTATACCTGATGTTCGTGAAGATGTTTTTAGACAAGAGCAAATTGTTGTTGAATATTTTGATGAAAATTGGAAAAAACAAAAAGAGACTTTAAATGGTTTAGCAGCCAGAGTTGTTCAACATGAATACGATCATATTGAAGGAGTATTATTTACGGACAAACTTTCAACATTAAAGAAGAGGTTGATTAAAGGAAAGTTATCAAATATTACAAAAGGTAAAGTAAATGCAGATTATAGAATGCGTTTTCCTCAAGCAAAAAAGAAGCGATAATTAGAATATATTTATTAAAACAAATATATTTGTTTTAATAAAATTAGAAAGCGAAATCATATCCCATTGGATTAAAAAAATAGATTATGAGTTTAGAGAAAATTTTAGCAATTTCAGGTAAACCTGGATTATATGAATTGAAAGCACAAACAAAAGCAGGTTTTTTAGCAGAATCTTTAATAGATGGTAAAAAACTTTCTGTTGGAATGAGACATAATGTAAGTGTTTTAAACGAAATAGCAATTTATACATATTCTGAAGAGGTTCCTTTAAAACAAATCTTTAATAATATTAAAGAAAAAGAGAGTGGAGGAGAATCTATTAGTCATAAAGTACCAAAGGTTGAACTAGAAAAATATTTTTCTGAAATACTTCCTGAATATGATGAAGATAGAGTTTATGCAAGTGATATGAAAAAAGTGATTCAGTGGTATAATTTATTACACAAAAGAGGAATTGTTAATTTTGATACAGCTGCTGATTCTGCTTCAGAAGAAGAATAGTATTAGTTAATTGAAACACAATAACAAAAAAACCTACAAAAATATTGTAGGTTTTTTTGTTGTAAATAATTATTTTTAAAAAAATATATATTAAATGAATACTAGAGCTCAGAAATTATCAGCCTTTGACCGTTTATTAACAATAATGAACGAATTGCGTGAGCAGTGCCCATGGGATAAAAAACAAACGATGGAGTCGTTACGTCATTTGACAATCGAAGAAACGTATGAGCTTGGAGATGCAATTTTAAACAACGATTTACAAGAGGTTAAAAAAGAACTTGGTGATGTGTTACTTCATATTGTTTTTTACGCAAAAATAGGTAGTGAAACAAATGACTTTGATATTGCAGATGTATTAAATACAATTTCCGAAAAGTTAATTCATAGGCATCCACATATTTACGGCGATGTTCAAGTAAAAGATGAAGAGGAAGTTAAACGAAACTGGGAAAAACTTAAGTTAAAAGAGGGGAATAAAAGTGTTTTAGAAGGAGTGCCCAAAAGTTTACCTGCTTTAGTAAAAGCGAGTAGGATTCAAGAGAAGGTTGCAGGTGTAGGTTTTGATTGGGAAGCGCCCAATCAAGTATGGGAAAAAGTAGAGGAGGAGTTGTTGGAGTTTCAAGATGAAGTTAAGCAAAATAATCATGATGAAATGGAAGCAGAATTTGGAGATGTTTTATTTTCTTTAATTAACTATGCAAAACATTTAAATATTAATGCAGAAAATGCTTTAGAACGTACCAATAAAAAATTTATAAAACGTTTTCAATATCTTGAAAGTAAAGCAAATTATTTAGGGAAAGAATTGTCTGATATGACTTTAAAAGAAATGGATGTATATTGGGAGGAAGCTAAGCTTCAAAAATAATTTTTATGCTTTGAATTTTTGATTTGGTAGCAGTATTATTCTTGAGTTGTCCAATAAAAGCCTTAATGTATTTGTTAGCTCTTTTTCAGAACACTCTAATTTTTGTAAAAGCTCTTTAGAGTTCAAAGAACTTGTTTTAAGTTCTTGTATAATTCTTTTTTCCAAATTTGAGTTTTTTTCTCTTGCAATAATTTTTTCAGCAATACAAAAAGAACACACACCACATTTTTCTTTAGTTTCTTCACCAAAATAGCTTAGTAATAAACTTTCTTTACAGGTATTTTTATTTTCAACATAATTAATTACTGCATTTAGATTTTCTTTTTTTAAATTATTTTGTTGTTTTAAGTATTTTGCTACTCTGCTAATTGTTCTATCATCTTCACGAGGTTCGAGTAATGTTATATTGATGTCAGAATCAAATAGTGTCAGCTTTATAATATTATTTTTTTCAATACTTAAAAGTTGATTTTTTATCTCATTTTTAGAACTATTAATCTGTGTTGCAATATAATTTAAATCAATTGTAATGTTGTTTTCAAAAATACCACCATGTTTTCTGAGAATAAAATTTATGAGTGTGTTGTGTTGTTTATGACTATTAATATATTGAATTAAATTAAAGTTGTCTACCACAAATTGCAATGTAGTTTTATTTTTAAATTCTTTTGAAAACCTCAATATTGATTGTCTGTCTAGAAAAGTAATAGCATTTATGGTTTTTGTAATATTCAAATTGTATTGTTTACAAAAATCATAAATATTAAAATCATAAGTAACATGTTCTCCCTCTTGGTATGCAATACCTAAATAGCTACAAAGTTTTTTATAAATGAACTTTAAATCACTTAGTTCTGGTAATGATTTTTCTTGTTGAGTTTTCAATGTTGGTATATCACTTTTACTATTTAGTAAAATGGCAAAAGCTTTATTTTCATTCCTTCCAGCTCTTCCAGCTTCTTGATAATAATTTTCTATGTTTTCTGTAGGGTTAAGGTGAATTACTGTTTTAACATCTGGTTTGTCGATACCCATTCCAAAAGCATTGGTAGCTACCATTACTTGAGCATCATCATGCATCCATAAATTAAAGTGTTTATCTTTTTCTTTTGTACTTAACCCGCCATGGTAGTAAGTTGATGAAATTTGTTGTTCAATTAAATAGTCGCTTAATTGTTTTGTTTTTTTTCTGTTTCGGACATAAATAATAGAGGACTGTTTATTTTTTTTAAGAATACTTAAAAGTTTACTGTGCTTGTCTTCTGTATTGAAAACCATATAAGCAAGGTTTTTTCTTCTAAACGTACTTTTAAAAACTGAGACGTCTTTTAATTTTAAATTATCTATAATATCATCAATAACAATTGGTTTTGCACTACCAGTTAATGCAATTATAGGTATGTTAGGGAGTAAAGTTCTTATTTTTTGTATGTTTTTATAAGCAGGTCTAAAGTCGTTGCCCCATTGGGAAATACAATGAGCTTCATCTACAGCAATAAAATTAATTGGGAGCTTTTCTAAACGTTCTAAAACTAATTCTGACTGTAATCTTTCTGGTGAAAGGTACATGAATTTATAATTACCGTATAAGCAGTTAGTTAACTCTCTATCTAAGTCTTGATAGTTTAAAGAACTGTCTAATGAAATTGCCTTAATTCCTTTTTTATTTAAACTTTGCACTTGGTCTTTCATTAATGCAATTAAGGGCGATACAACCAAGCAAATACCCTCTAAAGCAATACCAGGTATTTGATAACATATTGATTTTCCTCCACCTGTTGGTAGTAATACAAAAACATCTTTTTTATTTAAAATACTGTCAATAATAGTTTCCTGTAAAGGTCTAAATTGATGATGGTCCCAATACTTTTTTAATATGTCAAGAGGTGATTTTTTCATTAAGAATATTCTACAATATTTAGTATATAATTTGTTCGTTCATAGATTTCACCTAAAGGAACTTCATTAATCTCATAACCATATTCCAAATATGTTTCTTTTAATTTCTGCTCGATTACTAGAGCTTGTTCAAAACTTTCATAACGCTCATTATCGTTTTTAAAAATTTTTTC
>CAWVSR010000088.1:0-5516 GCA_963932865.1 uncultured Kordia sp.
AGCAGGTAAAGTTCCAACTAAAGTTACTGAAAAAACTTGGAGTAATTTCAAACAAGCTACAAGAGACTTCAACAAACAAAAAAACTCTTTTTATAAAAATATTAAAAAAGAGCAACAAGAAAACTTGACCAGAAAACTTAAACTAGTAAGCTTAGCAGAGGAAAATAGTAAAAACGACGATTTTGACTCTACTACACCACTAATGAAAAGAATTCAAGCCGATTGGAGAAAAATTGGTCATGTACCAAGAAAAGATAGTGATAAAGTATGGAAAAAGTTTAAAGATGCTTGTAATCACTATTTTGACAGATTACATGCTAAAAGAGATGAAGCTAATGCTATTGAGACAGAAGCTTACAATGCTAAAGAAGCCTACTTAAACACAATTACTAATCTTAAATTAGAAGGAGATCAGTCTGAAAAATTAAATACAATAAAAACTCATATAGCGCATTGGAAGTCATTAGGTTTTGTTCCTAGAAATAAGAAAAAAATAAACGATACTTTCAATAAAGTTATTGATAGCCTATTCAATCAATTAGATATTGACAAGCATGAGGCTGATTTAATTAAATACAATAACAAAATTTCAGCCTTAGAAGGTGATCAACGAGCTTTAGAAAACGAATTATTGTTTGTTAAAAGAAAAGTTGATGAAATAAAATCAGAAATTAATCAATTGGAAAACAATTTAGGTTTCTTTGCAAACGCAAAACCTGACAACCCAATGGTTAAAGATGTTCATAAAAACATTGATCTTCAAAAGAAAAACATGGAAACTTGGAAACAAAAATTACAAAAAGTAAAAGCTTTGTTTGCTTAATCTATCATAATTAAACTACTTTAAAACATTTCAAATTGAAGATAATTTGAAATGTTTTTTAGATTATAGCAATTTATAAATAAAACTCCAACCGTAGAATGAAAAAAGCAAACATCGTATTTATGGGTACACCAGACTTCGCTGTAACCACATTAAAAACTTTAGTTGATAATAATTACAATATCGTTGGAGTTATTACTGCACCTGACAGACCCGCCGGAAGAGGACAAAAGTTAAATGAATCTGCAGTAAAAAAATATGCTGCAAACCAAAATCTTAAAATTCTTCAACCTACTAATTTAAAAGATGAAACATTTCTAAATGAATTAAAAGCACTTAATGCTAATCTCCAAATAGTAGTTGCTTTTAGAATGCTACCTAAACAAGTATGGAAAATGCCTGAATATGGTACTTTTAATTTACACGCTTCTCTTCTACCTAATTACCGAGGTGCTGCTCCTATAAATTGGGCTTTAATTAATGGAGAGACTAAAACAGGTATCACTACTTTTTTTATTGACGATAAAATTGATACTGGAGAAATTATTATGCAAAAAGAGCTAAACATTACTCCTAATGAAAATGCAGGAAGTTTACATGATAGGTTAATGATTGAAGGAAGTGAACTTGTTTTAAAAACAGTCAAAGCTATTGAAGAAAACACCGTCAAAACAAAAGTACAAACAGAAATTAACGATATTAAAACTGCTTATAAAATACATAAACACACATGTAAAATTGACTGGAATGATTCTATTGATGTAATTCATAATAAAATTAGAGGACTCAGTCCTTACCCTGCAGCTTGGACAGAATTATCAAAAGACGATTCAATACTAGCCGTTAAAATATTCGAGGTAACAAAATATAAAGAAAAACATAATTTTAACAATGGGGAAATAATTTCTGACAAGGAATCTGTAAAAGTTGCAGTAAATGGAGGTTTTCTTGAAATTCATATTTTACAATTACCTGGAAAGAAAAAAATGGATGTAAAATCACTCTTAAACGGATTTTCATTTGGCACAAACTCAAAAATGCTCTAAACCCTTATCTTCATTGACTTGAGTTAAAAACAATGTTTATCTTTGATATTTATTAACAAACAACCTTACTTATCAACAAAATCAGTTTTTTCCCTTGTGTTTACTTGCATGAGAATAAAATGATTTACATATTGTAGGGGTATTTATGTGAAAATAGACTTCACCAACATTAATAATTAATAATAATATAAAATCAATTCTTATGAACAAAACACAATTAATCGACGCAATGGCAGCTGATTCAGGAATTTCTAAAGCATCTGCTAAAAAAGCACTAGAGTCTTTCTTAGGAAATGTTGAAGGAACATTAAAATCTGGAAACAGAGTTTCTTTAGTAGGATTTGGATCTTGGTCAGTATCGAATAGAGCTGCAAGAGATGGTAGAAATCCACAAACTGGAAAAACTATTAAAATTGCTGCTAAAAATGTAGTGAAATTTAAGGCTGGTTCTGACTTAGGAAATGCAGTAAACCAATAATTATAAGAATATTTTATTCTTATAAACAAGAAGATTAAAATATCTGATAAGATTAAATCCAGTGAATTAATATTCTCTGGATTTTTTTTTAAAAGTTTAGACTATTAAAACTAAACTTCATTTTATATAAATACTTATTTATGCTCAATTAGACTTCTAATTTCATGAGAAAACACAAAATAATTTGACTTTCTACTTTAACTAATGGTTAACAACTTTAACTTGAATAAGTCATAAAATAATGTATTTTTACAAACTTTAAATAAATTATAATTTAATGGGGAAAATCATAGCAATAGCAAATCAAAAAGGAGGAGTAGGAAAAACTACAACATCTGTAAATTTAGCTGCATCCTTAGGAGTACTTGATAAAAAAGTGCTTTTGATTGATGCTGATCCACAAGCTAATGCAACATCAGGCCTAGGTATTGATGTGGATGCTGTAGAAATTGGTACTTACCAAATTTTAGAACATTCTAACACTGCAAAAGAAGCTATTCTAAAAACAAACTCTCCTAATGTAGATATTATTTCATCACACATAGATTTGGTTGCCATAGAAATTGAATTGGTAGACAAGCAAAATCGTGAATATATGCTAAAAACAATTTTAGCTGATATCATTGATGATTATGATTATATTTTAATTGATTGTGCGCCATCATTAGGATTACTCACTTTGAATGCATTAACTGCGGCAAACTCTGTTATAATACCAATTCAATGTGAATATTTTGCCCTTGAAGGATTAGGCAAGTTACTAAACACTGTAAAAAGTATTCAAAAAATTCATAATAAAAACTTAGATATAGAGGGACTACTTTTAACAATGTATGACTCGCGTTTAAGATTATCTAACCAAGTTGTTGAAGAAGTTCAAAAACATTTTAATGAGATGGTATTCGAAACAATTATTCAAAGAAATGTTCGTTTGAGTGAAGCTCCAAGTTTTGGTGAAAGTATTATTAGTTATGATGCTAGTAGTAAAGGAGCAAATAATTATTTGAGTTTAGCTGAAGAGATCATTAATAAAAATAAGTAAGCAGACATATGGCAAAGGCAATGAAGAAGCAAGCATTAGGACGAGGATTATCTGCTCTTTTAAAAGATCCTGAAAAAGATATAAAATCTGCTCAAGATAAAAATGCTGAAAAAGTTGTTGGTAATATTATTGATTTAGATATTGACGCTATTGAAGTAAATCCGTTTCAACCGAGATCAACTTTTAAAGAAGAATCTTTAAAAGAATTGGCTGTTTCTATAAAGGAATTAGGAATTATTCAACCAATAACGGTTCGTAAAACAGGTGTTAATGAATTTCAATTAATTTCTGGAGAAAGACGATATCGAGCGTCAAAAATAGCAGGACTAAAAACCATCCCCGCATTTGTTCGTTTAGCCAATGATCAAGAATCTTTAGAAATGGCTTTAGTTGAAAATATTCAACGCCAAGACCTAGATCCAATTGAAGTAGCGCTATCTTACCAAAGATTAATAGATGAAATAAATCTTACACAAGAACAAATGAGTGATCGTGTAGGAAAAAAACGTTCAACAATAGCGAACTATTTGCGTTTATTAAAACTTGATCCAATTATTCAAACAGGAATGAAAGATGGTTTTATTTCTATGGGACATGGAAGAGCTATTATTAATATTTCTGAATTATCAGATCAATTAGACATCTACGAACAGATATTAACTAAAAAACTTTCTGTAAGAGATACTGAAAAACTAGTACAGCAATACAAGAAATCAAAAATAAACTCACCGTTAGAAGAAAAGAAAGATCCAGAATACATTAAAAATAGTGTTAAAAATTTTTCAGAATTTTTTGGAACTAAAATTGATGTCAGTCTAGGTAAATCTGGGAAAGGTAAAATTACAATTCCATTTGCATCAGAAGAAGATTTTAACCGAATTAAAAAGCTACTAGATCGTGAAAAATAATTTTTTAATTACATTATTTTTAACTTTTATATCATTTAGCTTATTTGGACAAAAGAACAAAGCTCTTAAAATAAAATCTAAAGATTCAATCTCAATAAAAACCTATGAAATTGACCCACTTTCTCCTGCTAAAGCAGCATTTTACTCAGCAGTTCTTCCTGGTTTAGGACAAGGATTTAATAAGCAATATTGGAAAATACCTGTTATATATGCCGGATTAGGAACTGGTATATCAATATATTCATGGCAAAATAAACAATACAACCGATATAGAGACGCTTATAAAAGACGAACTTTAGGGTTTACTGATGATGAATTTACTGAAACATCCGACGAATCAATAATACGTGCACAACAATACCATAAAAAAAACAGAGATTTAGCCTTACTAAGTACTGTATTATTTTACATATTAAATATCGTTGAAGCAAATGTTTCTGCACATCTAGCACAATTTAATGTGAATAAAAACCTAACACTAAATCCGAATATTTATCAAGATGAATTTTCATTTCAACCAAAAGTAGGTGTAACACTTAATTATCAGTTCTAATGAATATTGCATTATTAGGATACGGAAAAATGGGGAAAGCTATTGAAAAAATAGCTTTAGAACGTGGTCATACAATTGTTTTAAAATCAAAAAGAAACACAACCGATTTAGATTTATCAACAACCGATGTCGCTATAGATTTTAGTATACCAAGTACAGCTGTAAATAATATTACTACTTGCTTAAACAACAATACACCTATAATCTCAGGAACTACAGGTTGGCTTGAAAATTATGATGACATGGTAACGCTATGCAACAAAAAAAACGGATCATTTATTTATAGTTCTAACTTTAGCTTAGGAGTAAATGTTTTTTTTGAATTAAACAGATACTTAGCAAAGATGATGAGTAATCTAAAACAGTATCATGTTAGTATTGAAGAAATACACCACACTCAAAAGTTAGACGCACCAAGCGGAACAGCTATATCACTTGCAGAAGATATTATTGAATATACAGAAAAAACTTCTTGGGTTACTGAAAAAAAAGAAGGTGAATTTGAAATTCCTGTTCACTCTAAACGCATAAATGAGGTGCCTGGAACTCATATCATTGATTATTCAAGCAATGTTGACAGTATTAAAATAGAACATGTTGCACACAATAGAAATGGTTTTGCATTAGGTGCTGTAATTGCTGCGGAATGGATTATAAACAAAAAAG